>JAYVXK010000771.1:0-4793 GCA_043785265.1 Myxococcales bacterium
GGAGCCACGCGAGAAAGTTGCCACCCGATCCATCGATCGGAGTCGCGTCTGCGACTGGGTCTTCGATGCCTGTCGCGTTTGCGGCCGTGGGACGCGTGCGATTGAGCAGCCGCCCCTTGTCGTCATTGTGCGCGGAGTATTTGTTGAACACGCCTTCGAGAGCGGTGGGCGCGCAAATGGGTTGCCCGCCGGACTGCTCGGCGCCGCCACCGCCCAGCGACGAACTCACGATGCCCACGTGCAAATCGGTGACGGGCACGATCTCCGAGGTCGTTCCGGTTGGACACGATCCGTCTGCAAGGCGCGCCTGCGTTTGCTCCGGGTTGGCCGTGACGACGCATCGTGGAGTAAGAAAACGCGACACCAGATCGGGAATCGTCTGCGCGAGCAAGACTTGCTTGTCTGCCATCGATCGCGAATTGTCGATCGCCACGAGCAGATCGACCTTGTTTGCGTAAGCCGTCGGTCGTGCCGCATCGACGACGACGTCAGCCGCGGCGTCGAGCGGAATCGCATCCGACGTCTCGCCTCCGCATGCCACCAGCACGATCACCCCCGCCAGCCCAAACAAAGCCGATCGCTTCATGGTCGAAGCATATCTCGTTGCGGAGCAGCGGACGGACTTCCATCCCGAAGTGGGCTAAAAGTCCGTGCGTGGGCCTCTTCGACCGCTTTTTTGGGAAAGGTCGCGAGGTCATGGCCGCGCGAAGAGCCGAGCTGCGCGGAGACTTGGTGAAAGCGGCGGAATTGTTCGGCCTCGCGGGTGCGCCCGAAGAAGCCGCGCGCGTGATGCTCTTGCGCGGAGATGCAGAGACCGATCTGCGATTGCGGATGCAGCACTACACGCAAGCGCTCTCGAGAGCCCCAGAGGCTCATGAGGTCAAGCAGCAAGCGCGGAAGAAGCACGCGGAATTGGTGCTCTCACAATTTCCGACCGGCGCGGCATCACCCCAAGTGAAACGTGACATCCAGAGCGCGGCGAAAGATCTCGAACTCGCAGGTGAGCTTGCACGTGCCGCCGAGGTCTATGCGCTGATCGGCGACACCGAAGGCGAAGCGCGCGCGCTCGCAGGCTCTGGGGATGTCGACAAACTCGAAACACTGCTTTCTTCGCAGCAAACGAGCGACCGAGCTGCCCGCAGACGCACCGAAATTCACGCCGACATGGAGATGATGATGTCTAGCGGACGTCGGCGCGATGCGCTCGCTGCCGCCGAGCGCTGGCTCGAGCAACACGGAGATGACCGCGCAATGCGTGACCGCGTCGCTCACATCAAAGGCCGCCGCGTGCTCGGACCTATCGCAGAACTCTCGATTCGCGGTGAACCCCTGCACCTGGTGCTTGGCAACGAAGTCACCATCGGTCGGACCGAAGGAACGCTCACGGTCGCGTCTCAAGCGGTGAGCCGCCAGCATGTGCGGTTGGCTCGCGAAGGAGACGCCATCGTCTTGCACGATTTGGGCAGCAGAAACGGCACGCAACTTCGCGGGATGAACGTGGTCGGCGCGCTACGCCTAGAAGGCCCGATCGAGCTCACGCTCGGCAAGGAAGTTCGACTTGCCCTCGCGCCTTCTGGGTTGATCGCCGGTGCGTTGCGCGTCGAGGTTGGCGGCAATGTTTATGTCGCACCTCTCGGCCCGGCTCGCATTTCAGGAACGGACCTGGTGATCGAGCAAGGCGAAGGCCGATGGGTCGAGCTCGTCGGCCCAGAAAGTTCGCCACCCATGCTCCGCGAGAACTCGTGCGTGCCGCGAACGACACTGCTCCTCGGCGATGCGTTCGCGGCTGCGCGCGGCGGTGATGTCGTCTTGCAAGTGGGTGCAGCATGATGCGCTGGATCGGCCTGTTTTCCGCCGGATTCGCGATCGCGTGCACCATACATTCATCCACTCCGGCGCGCGCGCCACAGGGTTCTCTCGCAGGGCGCGCGCCCGTGGGATTCGAAGCGAAAGAGGCATGCGCTGACTGGCGACTCGCATCCGCCGCCACGCACGATGGTCATGTTCTCGAACACGATTCATTTCCAGAACTGTCGCCCACGCAGAGTTGCTTCGCGCAGGTGCACTTTCGAGCAGACGGGAGCGTCGTCGCCGATGCGCCGCCGTCGGGTTGCGCATATCCAACGGCCGAGACACGTTTGGTCGCGCTCCGCGAGGCCGCGCGCTACGACGCCATCGCCAACGGAGACGTGAGCTCGTTGCCGACTGAGCTCGCGTGCGAATTGCCTGCCGCCGTGCGTGGCGCAGTCGCGCAGAACAACGCGCGTACACTTCGCACGATCGCCCAAGAAAATGCCACGTTCGCGTATGCGGCGGTGTCGACGTTTGGCTTCGGTAGCGTCTGGCAGGCGTCTTCGCCACTCGCGCATTGGTTACCAGGTCAAGCGTGCGCAGACCTCACGAAGACAGAACTGGACGACCTCGGCATCAACCAACAACGCGTAGGTCGTGCTGCACTCGCGCTCGCGGGCGGCGTCGCCCCGGTGATGACCGTGAGTGGTGGCGCGGCGCACTCGATCCTCAACGAGTCGATCATGTTGGATTGGATCGCGACCTGTCGGCTTGGTGTGCCCGCCGATCGCGTCCTCCTTGATCCATGCGCACATCACACGCACTCGAACATTCGCAACACGGGTCGGCTCGTCGCCGCGACTGGTGGTCGTCAAGCATTTCTCGTGACCGATGACGGCCTTCAGTCGGGCTACTTGGAGGAGTGGACCTTCTTCGATCTCATGGGCGGCAGCATCGACCAACGCGCCCTCAGAGATTGGAAATATTTGGTTGGCAGTTGGCGCCGCGCAAGCGATGGCATCAAGGGCGGCTACTGGTTCACGCCTTATCGCTTTTGGGCAGACACGACTTTGCGTGACTTGCGTTGTGCACGCTGAGGCCTCGTTTTAGGCTCCATTCGTGCGTCCCAGTCCCTGAGAGAGTCTAGGCGAACAGCCTCGAGGATCTCGGCTGCGAGTTCGCGATCGTTCACTGCGCGCGCGACGGTCAATGCGCCGAGCCACGACGAGAGCATGCGAATGACCATCGCGCGAGCATGCTTGCCGCGGACGCCGGAGAGTTTTTCAGCGAGCGCGATGTTCTCGCGAATGTTCTTGGTGAACACTGCTTTGACTAGATCATCCGCGCGCGAGATTTCTCCGGCGAGGGGGGGGATCGGGCAACGCATCGCTGGTTCGAGCGCGTGCTCCTCGGAGACATAACGCGCGGACGCGAACTCGATCCAACCTCGCCCATGCGCTTGTGCGGCGTTCTCGGGAGTGAAGAGCGCTTTGCGGGCCTCTGCAAATGCGTGTTCCAGAGCCTCTGCGATGAGCGCGTTCTTGTCAGAGAAGTGCGCGTAGAAACCGCCGCGCGTCAGCTCCGCTGCCTCCATGACCTCGTCCACGCTCGCGCCGCCGAGCCCCTTTTTGCGGAGCAACTTGGCCGCTTCGCTCACGATGCGACCGTGCGTGCTCGCCTTCTTGGTGCCAACAGGTCGGTCGTTCACTGGCTATGATGGGTGTCATATTTGGTGCGCGCACGCAAGTCACCGCGCAAATCGCGCCGGATCGCGTGGTGATACATTCGGGGCCAGTGAGTTTGTGGTCGAAAATATTTGGCAAGCCTGAGCCGATCGAGCCAGCGCCAGCACCGGATACGGGCGCACTCGAGCCCGTTGTCCCGACGCGATCACCCGACCTCGAACGCCTGAGCGCAGTGGGTTTGCCCGCAGGACCAAACGTCGACGAAGCCGTCGGCACGTTCCGACACTTGCGGACGACACCCGAAGAGGGACGCGCGATCGACGAACTCCTGCGTGTCGCCGCGACGCGCTCGTTGCCTGAGGCTCTCGCGTTAGCCGTGGCATCGGCGATGATCGACCGAGGAGATTCGCCGGGCGCGATCAAGGTGCTCGCCACAACGACCTCCTCGCCCGCGCTGCTGATGCGCGCAGACTTGGAAGCAGAGCGAGGAGATGTCCCCTCTGCGCTGGCGCTCACGGAGCGCGTCTTGGCGCGTGAGATTGATCATCCAGGCGCACGAGAGCGTCGACAACGGTGGCGTGCGGCGATGGGGCTGCTTGCGACGCGCCAGACCGAGAGCGCAACCTCGACTGTCGCGATCGCCGAGCCGGACACGCCTTATGTGCTGTTGCGTGAGATCGCGCGTGGGGGCGCCGGCGCGGTCTACGAAGCAGAAGATCGCGAGCTCGGTCGTCGCGTCGCCCTCAAGGTTTATCACGAGCCCATGCGCGACCGTCCGCAGCTCGAACACGAAGCGCGCGTTGCTGTGCAGCTCGCTGGACAAGGCGTGGTGCGTGTATTCGATCTCGATCCCGAGCACGGTTGGATCGCCCTCGAGTGGGCCGCGCTTGCTTCATTGCGCGAACGGCTGCGCGCACGCGATCACGGACATCTCTTTCCCGTGGATCGCTGGGCTCTGCCGCTCGCACTCGCGCTCGCGCGTGTGCACGACGCAGGCTGGGCTCATCTCGACGTCAAGCCAGCGAACGTGTTGCTCTTGGGAGCGGCCGACCCCGTGCTCACCGACTTTGGCATCTCACGCAGATTGGGTGAACCCAGCCCTGCAGGGAGCATGAGCTATGTCTCGCCCGAACGCATGTCAGGTCGACTCGCCAGTCCCTACGATGACGTTTACGGTTTTGGTCGCATCCTCGAAGACGTGCTCGACGCCGCAACCGAAGACAATCCGCCGTGGCGTGCGCTCGCCCGTGCATGCACAGGTCAAGAAGCTCAGCGACCTGCTCACGCACGCGAGTTGGTGATGCGCGTTCGAGAACT
>JAYVXK010000772.1:0-4780 GCA_043785265.1 Myxococcales bacterium
GTGACCTGCGCGGTCGACTCATTGTGCGCGCGCTTGGCCTGCACGTATTGCGCGTAGATCTGCCGAACCCGGTCATCGCTGAGATCGCCTGGCTTGGGGGGTGGGAGCGGTCTCTTCTCGAGGGCCGCTGGCTTGGGCTCCGCTTTCACTTCGACGGCGGGCACCAGTTTGATTGGAGGCTCTGCCTTCATCACGATTGAAGGAGACGGAACTTTTCTCGCTACAGGCTCGACCTTTGGCTTGGGTTCCACCTTCCGCCACTTGCCAACGGGTCCTGCGGCGGGCACGACCGGAGGCGGCGGCTCACTCACGTAGTCTTTCAACAGACCGTCTACGTCAGACTCGTCTTCGATCGCGTCGTCGAGACTGAGTTCATAGGCGCCACTCGCCGTCCGTCCGGGTTCGAGCACGGGAGGTGGCGCGTCGGCTTGCGGCTCTGGGGCGGCGAATTTCTTTTTTGCGCGGATGATGTGCCGCTTGTAAGTGCCTTCTTCGATCTCGCGGCAGATGCGCTGCCAATAGGATTGATACGTGTTGTACCGCTGAATGATCATCTGAAAACGGAAGCGAAGCCCCGTGTTTCTAGGCTGATCGCGACGCAGCGCCTGAATGCGACGCTCCACGTCTTTCAAGGGGACGCTCGGAATCGTCTTCTCGATCCCCATGAAGTATTGCTCATAGAGCGATCGCAAACGATCGACACGTTGCTCGAGCTCAGTCACGAGCGCCTCGAACTCAGGGACGTCCACGGCTCATACTCTAGACTATGGAAGGGGCGTCACTTTCACGTTGTCGAAGCAGAGCTTCACTTCCCAGTCATTGAAGCCGAAGTGGTCGTGCCCAAAGCCCGTGAGCGGTGCCGGATCGTCGTAGACGAGGTACTCGAGGCCCTCGACCGACCATCGGACAGTGTGACCGTCATTGCGCTCGATCTTGAAGTGATACGACTGACCACGAACGGCTGGTTTTTCGCGGGGATCGTCGCTCGTTGGGTCGATGGCAATCTCTTTGCGATCGTCGCCGTGTTCGTTGAGTCGAGCCAGCACGTGGAACTTGTTCTTCCAGCCGCCCAGAATGGTCAGGTAGCTCGTCGCGTTCGTGTAGGAGATGGAAGTGGCAGACGACTGACCGTCGCCCCAGACCTCCGCTTTGAGATCGCCGAGAGGCGAGTCGCTCGTTGCGTCGAACTCGATGCGGGCGTTGACGGGGATGACGCGATTGAGCCAGAGGCCGTGGTTGTGGGCCATTTGGCCGCATACCCGCCCGTTTTCGATATGCCAAACATTCGTCTGCGCTTGTCGCCAGTTGGGGGAGAGACCATCGTCTGCGAGATCGATCATCGGACCCAACGGCGGCGCGAGCGCAGCGGCGTCTGCTCGAACGTCCGCGAACAAATCCGGCATGACTGGCGCCATCGCCGCGTCGCGACGGATGACGACGCGATCGAAGTTGTCCTCGAACGGGACAGTCATCACGTTCGGAGCCTGACGGAGCGTGGGTGTTGGGGTCGCATTGGCGGTCGTCGTACCCGCGTCACTCGGCGTGCTGTTGCCTGGCGGAACGCACATCGAGAGTCCAGCGAGCGACAGGACGCCGCATGCTCGAGCAAGTCGCGACGGCTGACCCGCACCGACGGCACGTCCGCTACGCGGCGTGGTCAACACCAGGATGACAGAAAAAAGGGCGCGCATGAATGGTCCTTTCGTAACACATGGCCGACGGCACATCGGTGCAAAGCGCGGTGTGGTCTACACCAAACGAGCGAGCCCCCACGAGTGTCGTGCTGCAAGACCCTGGAACCCAAGTGAGCGCAGGGACCGAAACGCGCAGACACTGCAAGATCCACCGCCGAGCCCCGCGTTTTTGCGTATAAGCAACTCCGGTTCTCCCGCATGCACCCGATCCTCTTTCATATCCCGCTGCCTGGTCGTCCTCTCAAGTTGTGGTGGGCGCTCGTCGCTCTTGCCGTGCTCTCCGCCATTTATGGCGTTTGGGCTCAACGGCGACAAGCCAAGCAAGACGCGCTGACGGGGCTCGTCATCGCGGCGGCGGCAGGTGCAGGCGCTTATTATTGGCGGGCAAGCGACTGGACACCCCCGACAGGCGGCGTCCCGATCTACTCGTATGGTGTCATGCTCGGCCTTTCGCTGGTCGTCGGCTGGTACATCACCTTGCCGCTCGCCCGCAAAGTCGGCCTGCCCACCGAGACGATGGCCAACTGTTACGTCTGGACCGCTCTCGCCGCGCTCGCTGGTTCACGTGTATTATACATTGTTACCAATCTCGACGACTTCCACGACACGGTCGACTACTTCGCGTTCCGCAAAGGTGGACTCGTCGCGTATGGCGGCTTCATCGGCGGGCTCCTCGGGAGCTGGATTTTCTTGCTGCGGCATCGCATTCGCCTGCTTCCTTGGGCAGACGTGGCCGTCCCGAGTCTCGCGTCTGGTTTGATGATCACCCGCATCGGTTGCTACCTCTACGGTTGCGACTTCGGTCAGCGGTTGGGAGACGACGCGCCAGGCTTTCTCAAGAAGCTCGGCACATTTCCCAAGCTGCCCGAGGGCACGCTTGGATACTTCGAAAACGGCGATCCAATTCCCGGGTCACCTGCATATGCGCATCACCTCGCGCAGTGCACACGCGGAGAGATCCACTACAAAGCCGCAGAGTGTCTGAATCTCAAAGACGCCTCTTTTCCGGTGCATCCCACTCAAATCTACGAGTCGCTCGTCGGTCTCGGGTTGCTCGTGCTCTTGCTCTGGCATCTCAGGCACCAGAAGTTCCGCGGGCAGATTTTTTACACGTTCGTGTTCGGCTACGGCTTCTTGCGCTTCTTGCTCGAGCTCTGGCGCGACGACGAACAGCGCGGCAGTCTGCCGTTTCATACCGACCGCTACTTGCTCATCGGCGGCGGGTTGCTCTTGATGGCCGTGGGCTTCGTTTATGGAGTGTCGCGAGCCATCCCCAACGATCGCGTTCGTCTTGCTGCGCGCATCGGGGCGTTCGTGCCTGCGGTCTGGGCGATCGTCACCATGAAGACTGCGCAGTACGTGGTCGACGACTACGCCTACTCGACGAGTCAATTCATTGGTCTGCTCAGCGCTCTGCTCGCTTGCTACTTCTACGCGCAGGCATGGGAAGACGCGCGTCGGGCACCCAAACTCGCCATGGCGTTGGGTCTCGATGGCCCGCCTGAAGCCGACAGCAAGGCGCTCGATGTGCCGCGCAAGAAACGCAAAGACGAAGACGAAGAAGAAGCAGACGAAGATCGTCCGAAGAAGAAATCCGGCAAGAAACTAGGTCTAAAACAGAAGAAGACCGCAACGAAGCCCAAGCCCGCGGCCAAGGTCGAAGCAGTCGACGAAGACGAAGAAGACGCAGACGACAAAGGCGCGGACGACAAAGACGCGGACGACAAAGACTCCAAAAAGGAGTCCGACGACAAGTCCAAAGAAGCGCCAAAAAAAGAAGACGACAGCGACGACGACGAAGACGAGTGACCCCGCTCGAAGTCGTCGCCACCGCGCACGCCACGATCGCTGCCGCGTTTACGTGGGTGTGTGCGATCGCAGTGAGCGCGCATCGTCCGCAAGACGCGAAGCCGACGCACTGGCCGCGGGTGGTCCTGCTGCGTCCGAGTGAGTCTGGAGTCGTCAGCGAAGCGGTCTATTCAGGCGAGCTTGTCATGGTGCTTTGCGTGCCAAAACTCGTGGAGGCGCCCGCGGGAATGCGCGTGGCCGTGAGTGGGATTGGCGATCTCGAACGAGTGAATCGAAAAGCCGCTCATCTGCGCGCGGGCCTCGCGCTCGTTCGAGACGAGATCGATGACGAGACGGTCGTCGTTCATGCAGACGCAGATGTCATGCTCGCTCCAGGAGACCTCGACGCGCTCGTCGCGGCGTTGGGTGACGCACGATCCCTCTCATTTTCGCCTCCTTCGCCTCATCGCGCGCTCGCGCAAGCCATCGTGTCGCTCTCTCCGCAAGCCTTCGCCACCATCGCCGCGCTCTCACGCATCACCAAAACGCCGCCGGCGATCGCTGGCAAGCTGGTCGCCATCGGGCTGCCGCTGCTGCAGGAGCTGGGAGGATACGAGTGCATGATGCATTCGATTGGCGACGACATCGCGCTCGTCGAGCGTGCCCGCGCACACGGAGCACGCATCGTGATGTCTTCGCGAGCGGTCGTGACCAAGAGCGAGAGCAAACCGTTCGATCAATTCACGCGTTGGTTTCAGGTGATCGCGGCGCATCGACCCGGGTTGTTGATTGCGTATCCCTTCTTGATGGCTCCGCTGCCGATCGCGATTTTGATGTGCGCTCTGGCGTCGACCCGCGCATCGCTCCTCGCGCTGGGAGCCTTGTTTTTAGGCCGTTTTGCGCTCTCGTTCGCGTTGGCTCGGGGGCCGTATCGTGGTCGCGTGCGTTGGACTTCTGCCGCACTGACTCCCCTCGGCGACGCACTCGTCCTCGCGTCCGTGGTGCGAGCAGTCACGCGCCGAGCCATTCCTTGGGCAGGCCGGACGTATCGCGTCGGCCGCGGCGGTCGTATTCTGGATGTCCATTGAGACCCGAGATCACCCGCTTGTTGACGTCGCTCCTTGCTTCGAGTGAGGGATCGAAGGACGTGTCTCTCGACGAGATCGGAGATGCCATTGGCATCATGGCCATCACCGCAGAAGAGATCGATCAATTGGTCACCGAGCTCGAGTCGCGCGGTCGCCACGTGAGCGGTCCAACAGGCGGCGGTGGCGAGTCACGCCTCAAAATCGTGATCA
>JAYVXK010000773.1:0-4771 GCA_043785265.1 Myxococcales bacterium
GGCGTCGCGACGGCAGGGTATTCACCCAACGGCGGCTCGCCGACGGGATGGGTCGACGTGGTCAATCAAGGTCAGTTCAAGATCCTGACGGCGCTCGACACGGGGACCAACGGTGGCGCGTCTGGATATGGCGCCAACCTCATGGTCAACCCCGTGCAGATCGTTCAATGGGAAATTCGCGCGCTCAACAAGGGCAACCCAAGCGATCTGGCGTACTCGCCGCTGATCACCACCGACGGACTCAAGTACGATCTGTTGCGCACCTACGTGAACGCGAGCGGCAATCTCACCGCACAGACCGAGGTCGTCGCCGAGTACGCGATCGATCTGAAATTTGGCTTCAGCGCAGACTTGGGCGCGCCCACGATCAACCCCCGCGTGCTCACGGTCTATGGTTTGAGCGACGCCAACAACGCGAAGGTCGCAGCCGACGTCACCACCGGCGTGACCGCGCAACCGCAACGCATTCGATCGGTTCGCGTGCGTGCGTCCACGCGCGGTGCAAACGCAGATCGGATCGCAGGTCTCACCGCGCCACAGGCCAACGCCCAGCAGGGTGTCTACCCCCTTCGCTATTGCGTGGTTCCCGGTGGGTGCACGGCGGGTCAACCTGGATGGACGCGCGTGCGCACCACGACGACCGAAGTGGCTCTTCCCAATCAAGGAAGGATTTTCTTCTGATGGTCTCCGTCATGGCATCGCTGCTGTCAGGCGCCAAGCATCGCGCGCGGGCTCGTCGGCGCGCGCGTGGTGCGGTGTTGTTCATCGTGTCGATGACTCTCGCCGTGCTCGCGTCGCTCGGTCTTTATGCGCTCTCTGCTGCAAGCGTCGAAGTGAAGACGAGCGGCTATGGACGGCAGAACGCGCAGACGCACTATTTGTCGGAGTACGGAGTCGCAGCTGCAGCCAACGACATGAACGGCACCAACGCACCGCTCTATTTGAGTCTGATGAAAGATCCGACCAAACGCGACACCAACTGCGTGTCGTTGCTCGGCGTCCAAAACACCGCGGCCGAGCTATCGAAAGCGTGCCGACGAATGGGTGCGGCCGAAATGGCGAGCGTGTGGGGGACCAACTCGTATGGCAACAAGGTAAAGGCCGTCGAGAAGTACGACGGCACCACTGTCGCCGGCAGTCTTGGGCCGTATGCACTCGCGGGTGACTTCTTCGTCGAAATCACCGACCCCGCTCAGGCTGCACCGGTAGCGGGAAACGGGACGAACATGCCGATGTGTTACGTGCAGTACACCGTCACGTCGGTGGGCGTCACTCAGCCCGACACCAATCTCATCCAGAGCCTTCCTCCGACCGCATTCTTTGGATCGGAAGGTCTCGAGACTTCACGCGGCCGCATCACCGCCGGCCCACAGCCTTGTCCGAAATGAGTCCGAAAATGAGCGAGCCCAAGAAGAGGATGCGATGAGACTTACAACACGCCAGCTACGCAAGAGCATCCTCGTGGGGGGTGTCGCGGTCGGAGGCGTCGTGTGCATGATGCACGACGCGCGGGCACAACAAGTCGACGTCAATCCACCACTGCCGAACGTGGTCATCCTTCTCGACACATCAGGGTCGATGGAGAAGATGATCGACGGCACCGATCCCGAGGCGAACGTCGCGTCGACGTGCAGCCCTGGTGTCGCAAGCACACCCAACCGTTGGGGCACTGCGCTTCAATCGCTCACGGGAAGTGTCGCGCCTTATTTTAGCTGCGCTCCGCAATCACGCGCGCGCAACGGCAGCTTCGCTCTGGAGTATCAAATCAACGGCGTGCAGCCGTATGACACTGACTACTTCTTGCCGTATCACCGTCCCGCGTCGGGCAAGACCTCGAATGCGTGCGTGGTGGGCCCAGGCTGGTTGCCTGGCGCAGCGTCCGGCGCAGGCGTTGGCCCCAATGGGCGTGGAGGAGGAGGCGCGACCAAAGCCACTGATTGGCCCGCGAACGCGCTCGCTTCGTACAAGCTTGGTGGTCCGGCGAACGACGGCACGAACTTGAACAACAGCTGCGCGTTCGATCAATTTCCCGACGGCATCCTCGACTCTGCGCGGGACATGATTCGCTTCGGTCTGATGACGTACGATCAAGACACGACGGGAGGCACGGGCGCCGATACGTTTGGTGTCAACGTCGCGAACACGCCGAATTCGCCGTTCGACGGCTCGTGGAGTTACTTCAACGGTTGGAACTCAGGCGGTCTCGGGCAGTTGGGGCATCCAGCAGACTGCGCTGTTTCGCAGTTCTTCGAAGTAGGTGCGCGCAATCCGGCAGCACCTCCGTGGGAAGGCCGATTCATCACATTGCCGAGCAATCCTGCCGCCACGCTCAGTGTGGTCGAAGCGCAAAACGACCAGATTCAGCAGGCGATCATCGCGATGCGTCCCTACGGCGCGACACCAACCGCGGGCATGTTCGCCGACGCGAAGTATTACTTTTGGAACGATCCAGCAGGTCCACAGGCCACCGACCCGTTCGTGCAAGGCAATTGTCGCGACGAGTACATCATTCACATCACGGACGGCGCGCCCAACTTGGACTTGCGCCCCTCGTGCGCAGCGAGTCCGGTCGATCCCAAGAAGCCAGGCTTGTGCCCCTACAAACTTCCGGAAGAGACGGCGCTCGATTTGTCTACAGGTGGCGGCGGCCAGCACATCGTCAAGACGTTCGTCATTGGCTTCGCGGTCAGCTCGATCAAAGACGGCAACACCTTGGTCAACTGCTCGAGCCTCGTGAGCAACGGCAACTTGGCAGCGGTGTGTTCAGACCCGAGCAAGCAAGACCTCTACGGCGCGTGCTGCGAGTTGCAGCGCATCGCTCTCGCTGGCGGAACCTCCAACGCATATTTCGCAGACACACCGGGCGATCTCAACAAGGCGCTCGGCACCATCATCGCGAGCATCGCGTCCAATCAAACGACGCGCACCGTGCCCGCGTTTTCGCCAGTCGTGGGTAGCCCCGCGGTCAACGCGAACCAGAAGGTCACCAATGCGAGCCTATTTTTAGCCTCGTTCGCGCCCATTCCAGGAAAGCCGTGGACGGGCAACGTCCAGCGTCAGCGCTACCAGTGCACGCTCAACAACGGGACCTATACGGTGCCACCGCCTGTAGTGCAGAAGACCGCAGGCGATGACTACGCGGACAACTTGGTCCTGCAAGGTACTTCACGGCAGTTCCGATCAGTGAAAGCAGAAACCGTGAACGGCACCGTGGCGTCGGATGCCACGATCCGCATGAACATCTCGAAGATCCTGCCGGGCGTCCATGGCGACGACCACCTTGGCACTTATGGATCTGCGTCGACCACGGTGGGGACGTCGGCAGCGAACATCACCGGTGGGTTGACTCCCCCACATTTGAACATCAACGACAAGTCGTGTGGCAACGCATCGAACACGAGTTTTCTCACTCCAAACTCGTGCAAAAATCTCGCGCTCAACTTCGTGATGGCCCAAGCGACGACGGACGCGATGCCCGATCAGACCTTCGCGCCGTTCGCATCCCGCGCGAGCTATCCACTCGGTGACATTCTCCACGCGACGCCTGCGATCATTCCGCCGCCAAGCGCACTCATCCGCGACGAGTCGTATCAGGCCTTCGCGAGCACGTGGTCCAAGCGACCGACGGTCGTTTACGCGCCCACCAACGACGGCATCTTGCACGCGTTCAACGCGTCGACAGTCGACGACGGTACGACGCGCGATCAAAGCGAACTCTGGTCGTTCATTCCGCCGGCGGTGCTGCCGAAGATCCTCGGCACGTATCCTGGCAACCATCAACTCTTGCTCGATGGCGCACCTGCCGTGCGCGACGTCGTGTTCGATCGCGCGAAGACGACGTTGCTTGCTGGCAACGATTGGCATACCGCGCTCGTGGCGGGTTTTGGCGCTCAACAACGCGGCTATTACGCTTTCGACGTCACCGATCCGGCGCCGAACACGGACCTGACGAAGGGCCCGCAACTGCTCTGGCAGCTCACCACCGTGCCCGACATCAAAGCCGGCGTGCCAGACCGCGCGCTGTTCGGTCAACACTCGGGCACACCTGCGGTCTCGACTGTGTTCGTCGATCTCGATGGTTCAGGTGCGCGTGAAGTGGGCGTTGCGATCCTGCCCGGCGGTATCGATTCGGCACCGGTGGCTGGCAGCTGCAAACGCGCGGCGAGCGCAGGCAACGACGCTGCGCCGAGTGGTTGGGCGCGCCGTGACTTCGTTCGATGCTGGGCGGGCGTGGGTCTTCCAGTGCCTGGACGCTCCGTCACGGTCGTCCGACTCGACACCGGCGAAGTGCTCCGCACGTTCTCGCGCTGGACCGACGCGCCGCAAGCGCTGATCGATGCGAAGCGCGTGGGCCTCGCAGAAACTCCACTCGACTCACCGATGACTGGCGTACCTGTCGTGTATCCGTCCGAAGCTGGCGCGATCGCGCAGAAGGTCTACATGGGCGATGCCGCCGGCACCATGTGGCGTTTCAACATGACCGATCCCAACCCGCAGAAGTGGACCGGTGAGCTCTACCTCGACGCCTACAACCAGAAGGCCGACTCGTCTGGCACTGCATACGCAGACGGGCAGCCGATTCAAATCTACCCAGTTCTTGCCGTAGATCGCCTCGGTCGGGTGGTCGTCACGTTTGCGACGGGCGACACTGAAACCTACACGGCAACTGGCAACAACTTCGTCTACTCCACGACTGAAGTCTCTGATGGCATCAAGCTGCGCGCTTCGGTGAACTGGTACTTGCCCTTCACTCTTGGCGAGCGTGTCTCGG
>JAYVXK010000774.1:0-4767 GCA_043785265.1 Myxococcales bacterium
TTCGAGGGAGTTGATGAAAAAAGTGACTCGGACTCGCGCCACGACGCCTGATGGGTACCATTCGCAAGACAACCTCGCAACGTGGCCGTCCTCCGCGCGACGGTAGAGTGGCGCTACAGTGCGCCCGATGTTCTCGATCGTGATGGCGACTTATGAGCGCGCGCACACCTTGCCGCGCGCGATCAAGAGCGTGCTCGCGCAGACATTCACCGAGTGGGAACTCGTGATCGTGGACGACGGTTCCTCCGATGGGACCCGAGAAGTGATTGCCAACTTCTCGGACGCGCGCATCCGGTACGTGAGGCATCCACACAATCGCGGAGTCACGGCAGCCAAGAACACTGGCTTCGATCACGCGCGCGGACCTTGGCTGAGCACGCTCGACAGTGACGACGAGATGGTGCCACGCGCACTCGCGACATTCGCGGCCACGCTCGAGCGCGTTGATCCAAACCTGGATGCGATCGCATGCAACTGCTTGGACGCAGAGACCGGCAAGATGACGGGAAAAGGCCTCGAACACGACGGCATCATCACTCTCGCGGAGGTGCTCGATCATGCCAGCGGTGAGCATTGGAGTGTGTTTCATCAGCGCATTCTCGGCACGCAGCGCTTCGACGAACGCATTCGTGGATACGAACGCGTGCTCTGGGATCGCATCCACGAAAGCGCGCGCTGGTACTACGTGCACCAGGCGCTGCGCGTGTACCACCGCGACGCAGGCAATCAGCTCACCGAACGGAGTCGTGAGTCGACCCCACACGACAGGCGGATGACCGAGACGTATGCGGCGATCTTGGATCACGCGCCCGACTACGTGGATCGGTTGCAACGCGTGAGTCCGCGCGCATCGCGAAGGTTCGCGTGGAATGCCGCTGGGCAGTTTCTTCTTGCGGGGGACGACGAACACTATCGCGTTGCGCTCGAGCACCTGAGACAGAGCGGAGCACGTGTGCGCCCGTGGATGCTGAGAGCAGCTCATTTTGGCGCTCCCATCGTGCGCCCCATCGCAGCGAGAGTGCGATCGCTCCGCGGCTGACCCCTCTCGGCCTGCCGACGCCCGCACTCCACCCCACACTGGATCTTGGTGCGAAAGGGGCACCGAATGACATGGACACGCCCACCCAACATGATAATTTCATGCGCTGGGCGTAATCGGGTTGGGGGTGTTTGACCGCCACTCATTGCGCCGCGCAAGGCACGAATGCAAGGCACCATCATCGACGGAAAATACGAGATCGTGCGCTTGCTCGGACAGGGCGGTATGGGCGCGGTGTACGAGGCTCGGCACCTTGGCACTTCCAGGCGCGTCGCTCTCAAGGTGATCGTCAGCGAGCTCGTGACTGGGCCTGAGATCGTCGCGCGTTTTCAGCGCGAGGCGCGCGCGAGCGGTTCGATTGACTCGCAGCATGTCGTTCAGATGCTCGATACCGGCATCGACCCAGCCAGCCGCAATCCATACATGGTGATGGAGTACATGGCGGGAGAAGATCTCAGCCAGCTGCTCGAGAAGGTGGGTCCCGTCGCGCCCGAACTCGCGCTGCGCTTGGTAGCCCAGGCTTGCCTGGGTCTTGGGCGTGCACACGAGGTGGGGATCGTTCACCGCGACATCAAGTCGGCCAACCTCTACCTCGCGCGTCGAGAGGGCACCGAGCGCATCGTCAAGATCCTCGACTTCGGCATCGCGCGGATCAAGGCCGATCAGTACAGCCAAACGGGTGGCCAAGGGCTCACGCGAACCGGCTCGATGATCGGCTCGCCTCTCTACATGTCGCCCGAGCAGGCACTGGGCGCCAAAGATCTCGACAACCGCTCCGACCTCTGGTCGCTCGGAGTGGTGCTCTATGAGCTGCTTGGAGGCACGCCTCCTCATGCTCACTGCGAGACCATCGGGCAGCTCCTCGTGGCCATCGCGTCGAAGACCATTCCGCCGCTTCAGGATCGCGCATCATGGGTGACGCCGCAGGTTGCGGCCGTCGTTCACAAGGCGATGGCGCAGGATCGCGCCGACCGCTTCCAGACCGCCTACGAGATGCATGCCGCGCTCATGGCTCTCGTTCCTGGGGGCAATATCGCTGTCGACGAGAGCATGCTCGTCTCGCTGCACCCCACGATCAAGGGGCAGGTGGCGCCGCGTCTTCAAACGACCGGCTCGCAAACAGGTCCAGGCAGGCACACGGGTCCGGCCGCTTTCAATGTGACGACCGCCGCCGGGGTGACTGGGTCTCGCGTAGAAGACGAGATCGATCATCGCGCGAGCGGACTTCCGCCCCCGAGATCAGCGTGGGTCTGGGCAGTGCCCGCGGCGGTGGTGGTGCTGGGGATGATTGGAGCCGGCGCCTATGTTGGCCTTCACAAGAAAGCTCCCATCGAAGCGCAGCTCGTCACCGCACCGATCACGCCCGCGTCGGTTTCCGTAGCGCCGCAAACAGAGCGGACATCCCAAGTGACCGTCGCGCCTGCCGGTGTACAAGTCACGATCGACGGAGTCACAGCGGTCCCCAGCGTCTGTCTGTCGTGCCCAGACCCTACCCAGACGAAAGTCGACATTCACGGTGCGCTCGGGAGCGTCCACACGATCAAGCTTCGCTCGGGTAGCCAAGAGGCGTCCTACGACGTCACGATTTCCGATATGGGCGCGGTCCCGCCACGCGTCGCGCTCGACACGTCGTCCAAACCTTCCACTCCCGCTGGCTCTCAACGTCCTGTCGTGGGAACAACGACGCACCTTCCTACGACCGCCTCACCCTCTGCGACCACTCCTCCTCCGCTCCCCTCCGCCGGCACCAAGCCCAAAGGCGCGCCGTCGGTCGACCGCAGTATGTGACGAAGGCAACCATCAGATGAAGAGTCTCTTCGGATGCGTGCTCGTGATCTGTCTATCGATCGCCAGCATTGCAACAGCAGCCCCTCCCACCGACCAAAACAAAGACGAAGCTCGTAGCCACTTCGAGCTTGGCCTGTCTCACTTCGACCGCGAGGAGTGGGGCGCGGCGCTGGTCGAGTTCTTGAAGTCGCACGAACTGTTTCCTTCCAAAGGCAACACCAAGAACGCGGCCATTTGCCTGCGCAAAGTGGGTCGCTTCGATGAAGCCCTCGACCTGTTCGAGAAACTCGTTCGAGACTTTCCCGATCTGTCGCCCACCGATCGTGAGCTTGCTCAAAAAGAGATCACTGATCTTCAGGCCTCGGTCGCGACGATCGCCATCGTCGATGCTCCCGACGGAGCGACCATCAGCATCGATGCCGTCGAGCGGGGGAAGGCTCCTCTCAAGCCGACACGCCTCGCAGCAGGCAGTCACTCGGTACGCGTCACGATGGAGGGACTGTTGCCCTTCGAGGCGAAAGTCGACCTCGCTGGCCGTCAGGCCGTGACATTGCACGCGCACCTCGACGCGCTGACTCAGGCCGGACGGCTCGTCGTGAGCGAGCACACAGGCAAGTCATTCGAACTCGTCGTGGACGGTTCGGTGGTTGGGCACACGCCATGGGAAGGTGCACTCGCGCCGGGTCCACACACGATCTGGCTGAAGGGAGACGCGACCTTCGGGACCCAGCCACAGAAGGTACTTCTCACTGTCGCCCAACCAGTGAAGCTCGACTTGGTCGCCGAGGAGCTCGGAGGCGAGCTTCGGGTCACACCGCAACCCGCGACAGGCGAAGTCACGATCGACGACGTCACTCTTGGCAAAGGCGTGTGGCAGGGGCGGATGCGCGTGGGCGCGCACACCCTTCGCGTCGTGCAGGACGGGTTCTTACCCTACGAGTCCAAGGTCACACTCGACACGAGCGGGCAACAAGAGGTGACTGCCAAGCTCGAACTGGATCCAGCGTTCGCGCCTGGAGGCGGGCACTTCTCGATCGAGTTGGATGCCGCCGCAGGGCTTGGTCTGCTCGTGGGAGGAGATCCGCAGAACAGTTGTACCGACCCATGCTCGGCTGGTGTGCCGGTTGGGTTCAACGGACTGCTCTGGGCTACCTATCATTTTGCTTCTGGGTTTGGTGTTGGCCTCTCGGCCGGGTATGACCTTCTCTTCGGCAAGCTGACGAATCGTAGTCTCACAGTGGTAGCTGGCAGCAAACCCCCCAGCACCGCACCTGTCGACGAGACGCAAAGGCTGGGCGGCATCGTCCTTGGAGGAGGAGTTCAGTACCGCCTCGGAACCGACTGGCCGCTCACTCTCCGGCTTGGGGTGGGAGTGGAGGTTGCGTCCGTTCGCGACCAACGTGATGGCACTGGCTTCTTCGACCACGGCGACAATCGGGCAGTACCGCAGCGGTTGACGCCGCAAGGCTTCGCTGTGAACACGGCACAGTCGGCGAGCGGGATATTTCTTTATGTGGCACCCGAGATTCGACTGGGCAGAAAATTCGGCAAGCATGTTGAACTGAGCATTGGCACAGCCTTTCGCGTGCTCGTCGCTGTGTCGAAGCCAACCTGGGATGGCAACTTGACCGTGCCTGCGGGAGGCGATGGTTCTGCGTCGATGCACAACGATGCGTTGACCGGACAGGTCGTTCTGCAGCTCACACCAGGGCTGGGTTTTCGATACGAGTTCTAACAAGCGGGAGGCGTCATGAGTCGAGGCTGGGTGGTCGGGGGCCTTTCGGTGCTCATGGCGGTGGTGAGTTGCGGCGCGCGCGACGCGAGCAACACGGAGGGCGTGGACGCGAGCACTTCGAGACCTTCCTATGCACCGACTCCTGAGCAGCAGGTGCGGGCTGCCTATGTTTCTGCAAGGCAGGCCGAAGGGGCAACAGACCCAG
>JAYVXK010000775.1:0-14764 GCA_043785265.1 Myxococcales bacterium
AGAGGTCGGTCGCCACGACCATCCACTGATGCGAGCTGTTGCAGGTCGCCACCACATTGCAACTCACCCGAGGGTCGCTCCCATATTCACACTGGAGAGTCGAGAGCGAGCATGCGGTGCCTTGCGTCGGCTGGTTTTTGGGGCAGAAATTACCGAAGCCGGCATCCTCAGGTCCGCTATCAAAACGTCCTTCGTCGCCCCACATCGCACCATCGTTTGGGCTGGCATCAGCCCCCGAATCGCTTGTGTTCGACATCCCGCCGCACGCGACGAGAACGCTGAAAAATGATCCCATGATGAGTTGGACGGGGCTTGGCCTCGAGCTCATTGCGCGCACGCAAACATTTGCTCATGCCACGTTCCGGTTTTGCAGACTACTGACGTACCTGTTGGCAGAGCGCAGGGGGAGTAGTCGCACTGCAGACCATCGGGCGTGCAGCTCGCACCCAAGCGCGGACGCGGCATGGGACAACCCGTTTTGGGTGCATCGCAAAACCAACGCGCAGCCCCGCTCGCATCCGCGGGAAATGGGCCTCCACTCGAGACCTCACATCCGCAGGTGCCCTCGGGATACGAGCACACTGAGGGATAGCTGCTGAAACATCCCTGCCCGACCGGCACGTCTTTGAACGACTTGGGACAACTCTTGGGTGGGGGCAAGACGCATCCGCCCGGTGCTGGAGAGCGCACGTGCCACGCATTGTTCGTGCACACCGCGACGGTGTTGCAATTCGGTTGCGCGTTCGCTCCGTATTCGCATTCGATGCCCTCGGACGCGCACGCAGCGCCGTCCCCAGGAAGGTTAGCAGGACAACTGGCGCTCAAGCCGCCATCGTTGGGTCCACTGTCTGGAACTGGGTCGACCGTGAAGACCGTCCCTCCACACGCGCCGACCAGCAAACACACGAATACAGTGATGGGTTTTGCGCTCATGGCATTGCACTAAGCAAGGCGCGTGCGCGCTAGTGAGATGGCGGCGGCCAGGCTGGCAACGTGCTGGGAAAGCCCGAGGGCATTCCAGAAGGAAAGGGAGGTGGCGTGAAAGTCGAAGGCATGGTGCTCGGAAATCCCGATGGCAGTGAACTCGGCATTGGCCATGGCCACGCAAATCCCGCGTCGCTCGATGACGTCACGATCCCACCATCCGGCAATTTCACGCCAGTTCCGCCGTCTGCGAGTCGGACCGGGGTGTGTCCAGGCGGTAGTGGATGTGCGAGCGGCGCGACGATGTCTGGCGGAGTTGGAATCGCTGTTGCGGTCGTCACAGTCGCGGTCACGGTAGCGGGCGCGACGGGTGCGGCATCGGGTGCGGCAGTGGGCTTGGTGCACGCGAGCGCGGCGCACGCGAGAAAAAGCGGGAAAGTGCGAGTCATGCGCGGAGCCTATTGCGAGTCGCGCAATCGCGCCAGAGTGTGCCGACCCCCGACGTGGTTGTCCGAAAGGACATCCGCCGTTTGCGTCTGAGATCATGAGATACTGCGGGCCCAATGAGTGACGACCGAGACAGGAAGCGGCCCGACGCGCCACCCACCTCTCGTCTAGGAAGACTCGCCCGACTCGCCGCTCTCGCCCCCCGTGCGTTGCCTCTCGCCAGCGCGGCGATGAAGCGAGCGATCACCGGAAAGAGCCCACGAGACGCGAGCGAAGAGGACAAAAGGAAGATCGCCGAGAGCGCGAAGAAGACCGCGCAAGCGATGCTCAAGACACTCGGCGAGATGAAAGGCCTACCGCTCAAGCTCGGACAAATGGCGTCTTACATCGATGGGCTGGCGCCACCTGGATACGAAGAGAAGTTCAAAGAGACCCTGAAGAAGCTCCAAGCCAAAGCGCCACCTTTGTCGCCAGAAGCCGCGGTCAAAGTCGTTACGGAAGATCTAGGCGCGCCGCCTGACGAGATCTTTGCCGAGTGGACCCCGAATCCATTTGCGGCAGCCAGTATTGGACAGGTTCACAAAGCGACGACGCATGGCGGCGATCGCGTGGCGGTGAAGGTTCAGTATCCAGGCATAGACAAGGCCATCATCAATGACCTCAAGAGTGTCTCTCTGCTCGAATCGATGATCGCTCCGATGGGTCGCCGTTATCACACCAAAGAGACGCTCGAAGAGATCAAGTCTGTGTTCTTGGCAGAACTCGACTACTCGGCAGAAGCGGACATCGCAGAGACCTTCCGGAAGATCCACGCAGCAGACACGGAGATCGTGATCCCTCGCGTGCACCACTCGCTCACGACGCGGCGCGTGCTCACCTGTGAACTCATCGGCGGGCAGGATTACGCCAAGTTTTGCGACACAGCCTCGCAGCCAGACAAAAACGCCGCCGGCAAGACCATCTGGCGATTCATGTTTCGTGCGTTCTTCGGACATGGATTGCTCTATGCCGACCCGCATCCGGGCAACTACCGATTCTTGGGCGGTGGGAAGGTCGCCTTCTTGGACTTTGGTTGTCACAAGATCATCCCTCCAGAATTATTGGCCGGGCAAAAGAGATACTTGATTGCTCAACAACAAGGCGACGAGCAAGAGTTCCAGCGCGCGTGCGTGGAGGTCCTGGGCTACGACCCATCAGACAAAGAAAGCTACGATCTGTTCATCGAATACACGCGCATGGTGACTCGACCCATGGTGGAAGATATCGATTTCACCTATACGCGCGAGTATGCGCGAGAGGCCGTGGCCTTCCTGGTGCGCAATGGGAAGAGGGTCATCTTCAAAGAGGGAGAGACTCTGCCCAACATGCCCAAGCCCATCAACATGCCGACCGATCACACGTTCGTGAATCGTTTGCAGTGGGGGCTGTCGAGTGTGCTCGCGGGACTGCAAGCAGAGGCCAATTGGCGCCGAATCACGGAGCCTTGGATGGGACCTGCGAAGCCACTGCCTCGGTGACGATGGCCTTGATGGCCTCGATCGCGAGGGTGAGATCGGGATGCGCGCCGCCCTCTGCGTGAGACAACAAGTAGTCCACCTTCGCGTGCTCGGCGCCTCGATCGATGCGCACGAAGTTGAAGCTAATGCCTTTGCGCGTTCGCATCTCTCCTACCAAGTCGACGTCCTTCCCCAAGGGAAGCCTCTTGGTGAGTTCGGCAGCAAGCGTCGACCATCGCTCAACAGACAGTGGGTAGGAAATCTCGACGACTCCCTTGCTGGTCTTGTTGCGAATCTGGGCGACCGCCGCACCATCTGCACCGCGCTCCAGTCGAGCGTGAAGACTGTATTGAAAGCGAGGTGACACCGGCCCGCTGGATTCATCGAGTTCGATGCAATTCAAGATCTCGTCAACCATAGTGAGCTCCACACGCTGGGCAGAATTTGGCGGCCGGAGCCATCGGAGTCGCGCACCTCGCGCAAGCGTGAGGCGATGCGACAGGCGGCGGCTGCGCAACCACTCCTTGCGCCGGAGGCTGGTAACCCTGCTGCGCTCCTTGAGGTGGAGGCCCTCCTGGCGGGTACCCTTGAGGAACCTGCTGTTGCGCGGGTGGATATCCTTGTTGAGGGTATTGCTGCTGCGTGGGTGGATATCCCTGTTGAGGGTATTGCTGCTGCGCCGGTGGATATCCTTGTTGAGGGGACTGCTGTTGCCCGGGTGGATATCCCTGTTGAGGGTACTGCTGTTGGTAACCCTGCGGCTGCTGCGGGACAGATCCAGGCGCCAAGTTCGCATAGGCCGGGTTCTGCAAATAGGCCGGAATCGGAGCCTGCGCAGAGTACTGCTGACCGTAGACTGGTTGTGCCGGTTGCTGAGGGTAGGCCTGTTGTTGTTGTTGCGGATCCTGCTGAGCATAAACAGGCGGAGGCGGACCGTATCCCTGTTGGGGAGGAACTGGGTATTGAGGAGGAGACTGGTAGGAAGGTTGGGCAGCAGGCTGGTACTGCGGGGGAGACTGGTAGGAAGGTTGCGGCGGGGACTGGTACTGCGGCTGGGGCGGGGGCTGGTACGGGGACGGGGACTGGTACGGGGGCGGGGGCGGCTGGGGTGGAGACTGGTATTGCGGCGAGGGCGGGGGCGGCTGGGGTGGAGACTGGTACTGCGGCGGAGGCTGGGGCGGGGACTGGTATTGCGGAGCAGGCTGGTAGGAAGGCTGGGGCGGCGGAGGCTGGGGCGCGACTTGCGGCGGGGCCGTGAATTGCGGCATCGCCTGCGTTTGAGGCGCGAGCGGGCGTGGCGCGGGGCGGGGAGGTTGCATGCGCATTGCCGGCATCGCGGCGGTCTGCGGAGCGGGCGCTTGGTTTTTCGCGGCGCTCGCCATGGGCATGTTCATCATCGGACTCATCACAGGACCAGGCGCAGGTGCACTCATGCCTGGGAAGGGTCCCCCCATGGGATTCATCGGATTCGGCGACGCAGGTCGCTTGGGAACAATCGCGACGGGTTCTGGCTCGGCATTAACCAGAATGGCCTTGGGAATATAGCAATAACCCTTGTCACCAAAGTCTTCCCCCCAAGAATTTTTCACGATGAAATAATTGCCGATGTACCCCACGCACAGCATGGCGTGATAGCCGTGTTGACCCTTCGGGTTTTCGGCGACCTGCATCACTCCATCGCGACCGATGTCTTGAAATGCGTCGCCTGTTGCGATCGACAATTGCACCGGAAAACCAGCAGAAAGCACCTTGCGCATGTCGTCGACTGTGATGTCGTAGGCGTCTGCGTCGAGCACGTGATTGCGAGCGTCCGCCAACATCTCTTCACGCGATGCGCGCGGTGAGTCGTCGTCGTTGGGCCACAAGTCTTCCCGACAAGTTCCGTGTTCGAAGATGTGCTTGCCTGGTTCCCAAGTGCCCTGGGTGCCGTCGCCACCTTTATAGGCATAGGCAAAATCTTTGAGGTCGCCTTGGAGTTGTTGAAACTGCAACATCGTGAACGAACAAGCCAAGCGCGGCACTGGACGACCCAAGATGTTGCCGAGCATCTCGCGCGCGTGAGTCCACGCAAACGCGGCGCAGCGGGAGGTCGATCCTTGGTCACCGATCGGAGTCGCGTACTTGCGTAGGTCGATCGAGTCGGCGGGACTGATGTTTTGGAGCGCGCTCGGCAACTGGGGCGGACCGTTGGACAACCCATTGTCGACCGTGGGTATGCGGGGTCGTCTCGGAATGGTGACATCCAGCATGCTGAAGTCCATCTGCGGAAACGCGATTTCCAGCAGCAGAAGCGCGGCGGAGGTGACGAATCCGCGCGGCACGATGTTGCCGTCTTTTTCGTAGAACCTCACGGTTCGACTTACCGCTGGCACGCGGTTGTCGAACATGGCCACGAACTGATCGTGCTGCGGATGCGGCGCATAGCCCGTGTCGAGATACTGCTGATGAGAGTTGTCGCCGAAGTGCTCGTGCTTGCCGAATAGAACGGTCGCGTGCTCCTGATAGTCTTGGGCGTTCCAGTCACCGGCGTCGGGTTGCCAGTCTTCTTCGGTGGCGTCGGGAAAGGCTTCGCGCGAGACGAAGACGTCGTCATCGAGCTCGGGAAGGTGGACCTCTCGACCCTCGTCGTCGTCTGCGTCATCTGCGGTGGAAGATGAGGCTGCGAGCTTGTCATCGTCCGCGTCGTCTGCGGTGGAAGGTGAGGCGAGTTTGTCGTCGTCCGCGTCGTCGGGTTCGTTGGCGTCGTCGGAGGTGGTTGTTGTGGCTGCGTCCGATTCGGTCTCGGTTTCCGTTTCCGTTTCCGTTTCCGTCTCCGTCTCCGTCTCCGTCTCCGTTTCCGTTTCCGTTTCCGTTTCCGTTTCCGTTTCCGTCTCCGCGTCCGTCTCCGTCTCCGTTTCCGTTTCCGTTTCCGTCTCCGCGTCCGTCTCCGCGTCCGTCTCCGTCTCCGCGTCCGTTTCGGTTTCTGTTTCCGTTTCTGCGTCTGCTTCGGTCCCTGTTGCGGGTTCTGTCTCCGTTTCAGCGGGGTCTGCGTCTGCGGTTTCCGTGGCTGCGTCGTCTGTGGACGGATCGGCTGCCGAGTCGTCGGTGCTGGCGTCGTCTGCGGGCAAATCGTCTTCGTCGTCGGGAGGGACCATACTCGGCAATTTAGCCTGTTTTGGCGAAGTCAGAGGGTCTTGCCACGTGTCATCACGATTGTGTGAGTCCTTGATCCCGAATTGTTTCGCACGTAAAACATCGCCATCCGAAACATTCGGAAGGTTGGTGCGGCTCGAAAACAGAGTTCGGATCGACCGGCAATTGGAGAATCTGATGATCTCGTTCGAGCCGTCCGAAGACCAGCGCATGATGATCGACTCTGCGCGCGGCTTCGCCAAGTCCTTGCGCACACGCATGCGCGAGATGGAGAAGCTTCGCGGTGTGCCCGACGATCTTCGAAAGATCGCGCTCGAGATGGGGCTTGGGTCGATTGCGATTCCGGAGGCCTGTGGTGGCGCAGGGCTCGGACTTGCGACCGCGGTCTTGCTCGAACAAGAACTGGCTGTGGGAGATGCGGCGGCCGCGTTTGGATTGCCAGGCCCTGGTGCATTTGGCTTCGCCGTCGTCGAGCTCGGGACGCCTGAGCAAGCCGCGGATGCGATCGCGAAAATTCAGGGCGATGCGTTTGGCGCTGTCGCTTGGGGTGAGCGTGGGCCTCATCGAGAGCGTCCTGGCATGACGACGATCGCGCGCGCGGCGGAAGGTGGCTTCGTTCTCGAAGGAGAGAAGGCTTATGTGCTCAACGCGGATCGCGCAGATGCCTTTGTGGTGTTTGCGCAAGTCGATGAGAGCAAGGGGTGGGATGGCCTTGGCGCATTCGTGGTTCCCAAGGGCGCGGCGGGGCTAAAAGTAGGCGCACGCGAGACGACTCTTGGTCTCGATGTCGCCAGCGTTGGCAGTCTCGTGCTCGACAAAGTGAGCGTGCCTGCGTCGGGGCGTCTCTTGGGCGGCGGAGATTTCGACGCGGCCACACGGCGCTTTTTCGTGAAGAACGCGCTCATCATCGCCGCACGCGCTGCGGGTCTGTCGCATGCGGCGGTCGATGTGACGCGCGAGTATGTCGAGATTCGCAAAGCGTTCGGAAAGCCTGTCGCGCACTTTCAAGCGGTCGCGTTCACGGTCGCCGATCGCGCGATGGACGCTGCGGCAGCGAGCGCGATGGTGCTTCGCGCGGCTTGGATGTGGGACGCAAAGGTGCCCGAGCGCGAAGCGTTGTTGGCGTCGGCTTATGCCATCGCCTTCGCGCTCGAAGCCGCGATGCGATGCGGGGACGACGCCGTGCAGCTCCACGGCGGCGCGGGTTTCATGCGTGATTATCCCGTCGAAAAAATGATGCGCGATGCCAAACAATTGCAGCTCTGCGGCTTACCCGCCGAGTGCGCAGATCAACTCGCGGCGGCGGTCGAAGTCGGCAAGCGCGTCGACCTCGCGCTGTTGCCCAACGCTGAATCTCAAAGCGCTCTGTGCTGAAAGAACAACGATCATGATTGAATTTTCACGTTCGAATCGTCAGCAGCAACTCTGCGAGATGATCCACGGTTTTGCGGCGAGTGTCGTGCGGCCGCTGTCGCTCAAGTGGGATCGCGAACACAAGATCGACGACGAGTTTCTCGCGCGCTTCGTCGCGATGGCCTCGACCATGGGCGGTCCTGCGTCGTCGTGGGGCGTGCAAGGTCTCGGGGCGGCGAACGCGGAGATCAACCAGAAGCAGAGCGAAACCGCCGAGAAGAAAAAGTCGAACGCGATGGTGACGACGGTGCTCTCGGCTGAAGAGCTTTCGTGGGGTGATCCTGCGCTGCTCCTCAGCTTGCCAGGCCCGGGTTTGGGAGGTCCGCCCATTCGCGCGACGGGCACTCCCGAGCAGAAGGAGCGTTTTTTTGGTCCGTTCAAAGACATGTCCGCTGGCTTGAAATGGGGTGCGTATGCGCTCACCGAACCAGGCGCAGGCAGTGACGTCGCGGGCATTCGCACGGCGTGTCGCAAGGACGGCAAGCACTGGGTGCTCAATGGTCGCAAGTGCTACATCACCAACGGCGCGCGCGCGTCGTGGAATGTGGTGTTCGCCACGATCGATCCGGCGATGGGGCGCGCGGGGCATCGCGCGTTCGTCGTCGAGAAGGGCACACCAGGCTTTTCGGTCGGCAAAATCGAAGAGAAAATGGGCCTGCGAGCGAGCGAGACCGCGGAGCTCGTGCTCGAAGACGTGCGCGTTCCCGAAGAAAATTTGCTCGGCGGCGAAGAGAAATACACCAGCAAAGAAGGTTTCATGACGGCCATGAAGACGTTCGACAACACGCGGCCCATCGTGGCCTCGATGGCGATCGGCATCGGTCGCGCAGCGTTCGAGTACGCGCGTGACTTCGTCAAAAGCAACTACACGCTCTCACGACACACCCCGCGCTACTCGGCCGTCGCAGAGAAACTCGCGCGCGTGGGCCGCCAACTCGAAGCCGCGCGCCTCACGACGTGGCACGCAGCATGGCTCGCCGACAACGAACAGCCGAACGCAAAAGAGGCGAGCATGTCGAAGGCCTTGGGCGGACAAGCCGCGATACGCGCATGCATCGAGGCGATCGAGATTTGCGGCGTCGAGGGCACCATCCAGAGAGATCACCAACTGCTCGAGAAGTGGTTCCGCGACATCAAGGTCTACGACATCTTCGAAGGCACCGGCCAAATCCAACGCATCGTCATCTCGAAGCGCCTCTTCCCCGACCTGAAGTCGTTCTAACAGCCCAAAAAAGCGTGGTTTTTGGGGTCCCCACCCCACGCCGCTCGCTCCGCTCGATTTGATCTACTGTCTCAATAAGCGCGACAACAATCTGCGATCGCTGGCAACGATCTAGGTGGTGGTTTTCGCCGAGACCAAGCGAGGCCAAGGCGGGATGAGGAGCCGTACTCTCGTACGGTGACGATTCCCAACGCCGGCCCCGCGCCGGTATCGGCGAAAAACACCGCCTAGATCGCGCGGACGCCGCGCCGGTAGCCCACTTTCGCGAGGGCGTCTTCGACCACTTGTGAGCGGGCTTTGGCGTCTTGCTCGCTGTCGGCGACGAGAACGAGTCGATGTGCGAGCACATTGGCAGCCATCGCGCGAACGTCATCCGGCGACACGAAGGCTTTGCCGTTCATCATGGCGAGAGCCTTCGAGGCTTGCAAAAGCGCGAGCGACGCGCGCGGACTGCCACCAAGCGCGACGCGTGGATGCGTGCGTGTGAACGCGACGAGACCCACGGCGTAGTCGAGCAAGTCTTCTTCGACATGAATGCGCGCGGCGAGCGATTGCAGGGAGATCACGTCTTGCGCGGAGAGCACAGGTCGCGCGACAGGAGGCTCTACATCGAACACACGAAGCATCGCGACTTCATCGCGTGCAGACGGGTAACCCATGGGCACACGCACCATGAAGCGATCGATCTGCGCTTCGGGCAGTGGATAGGTGCCCTCGAGATCGACAGGATTTTGCGTGGCGAGAACGAGGAACGGATTGGGCAACTCGAAGCGATCGCCTTCGATCGTGACCTGCCGCTCTTGCATGGCCTCGAGCAGGGCGCTCTGCGTTTTGGCCGGCGCGCGATTGATTTCGTCTGCGAGCACGACATTCGCGAAGATGGGTCCGGGGCGCAGGGTGAAGGTGCCATCGCGTGGCGAGAGCACGTAGGTGCCGGTGATGTCTGCGGGAAGCAGGTCGGGAGTGAATTGAATGCGACGCGCGCTGCAGCCGAGCGCGACCGCGAATGCTTTGACGAGTGTCGTCTTCGCGACGCCCGGCACGCCTTCGAGCAGAACGTGACCGCGCGCGAGCAACGAAACGATCATCAAGTCGAGCGCGCGAGGCGTGCCGATGTAGACGCGACTCACCTCGCGTCGCAGATGATCGATGCGTTCTTTTGCAGCGGTGATTTCGTTGTGAGCGGCGGCCTGCACGGAATAGCCCTCAAGCCTACAACGGTTTGCTGTCGCAGGTGCGCTGATCGCTTTCAGTCGTCGCTACGTCCGAGCGGCCGTGGCGCGTGCCTCGCGCATGACCTTGCGAACGGCTCGCGCGACCACCAACACCTCTGCGTCGCGCACGCCTTTGAGCACCTGCGCACGACGAGACATCACGAGAGTTTCGACGTTCGACAAGCGAAGCAGCAAGGCCCGCAGCTCCACCAGAGCATCGCGCTGCAAAAGGCCCTTTTCGATGACCACACGCAAAAGGACCTCGTGACCAGGCGTTTTCTCGAGCCCGCACAAGAGCGCGAGTTCTTCTTCGAGAGCGCTTTTTACCTCGAGCAACGCGAGCACACGCGAAGTACCTGGTGCTGCGATCACCGCCGCGTGACCTGCGATGCCTCCCTGTGCAGCCAGCGGAATGGGTTGCACGTAGCGCGGTGAGTTGGGCCGATGCAGCTTGGCCGCGCGTGATCCGATCCACATCACGATGCCAAGCCCGACGATCACAGCCGCAGCGAGCGCGACCATCGGAGAGGCGCCGTCAGTCTCGAACGCGCGAACGATGTCGAGTAGCGCGCGCCACTTCGCGCCGATGGCGTCCTCCTCGTCTTGTCCGTAGGTGCCCGTCTGTTCGAAACCGCCAACGACGATGAACAAGCGGCCGCCGCGTTTGCCCCAGGTGTCGTCCTCCATGGCGTAGTGGACGAGGCCGCGCGCAAAGGCCTTATTTCCGGGGTAACGCAGCATCGAGTTCATGACGACGGACGAATCACCCACGACGAGCAGGCGTCCCTGACTCACTGCACCTGCGAGCGCCAAGAGAGTGATGTCGCCGTCTTCTTCGGGGATCGCGAGCACGGGTGTGAGTGACGGGTGACGCACTCCGGTGGGATGATTGGTGACCACACGCTGCACACCCTGAACACTCGAGTGCGGCGGATCACCCGCAGGCACAGCGATCGCGAGAGACGGATTGTGTCGAAGCATTTGCGCTGGAGCACGAGGCGCAGCGGTGCGATCGATGCCGAAGTGACGAAGCAACTCGTCCCCGGTGCCATAGTCGTCGAGCATCACCACACGACCGCCATCGCGCATGAAACGCGCGAGACTGTCGGTATCGAGCGTTTTTTCAGGGTGAATGATGAGAAGCGAGTCTTCGCGCTTTAGTTGGGTGTAATCGAGATTGGTGCTCACGACGACCAGTGAGGGTCCGAGTTCTTGTTTGGCGAGCGCGATGAAATCCTCCAACCCCTCCCAGTCCTCGGAGTTGGTGTCGAGCGGCGTCGCCCACGAAATGGCTGCCATCGACATGATCGCGAGCGCGGCGATCATTGCAAAGCACGCTCGGATCATCGGCTCTATCGTAGTCTGTAAGCGCCGCACTTGTCAGAACGCACTCGAGCACCCCATCATCGTAGGAGGCGTAGGAGGACGGTGTTGATGTGGTGCGTTGTGCTTTCCTGCTGTTCTCTTGACCTCTCGACACCCCTTGCTACCTTGAAACGAAAGGGCCGCTAAGCGCGGAGGTTTGAATGCTGCCTCCCTTCATCATCGAGCAAATTCGAAAGCGTGAGCAGGAAGAGCGGGTCCGTTACGACCAGCCGCAGCTCGAAATTCCGCCCGAACCACGTTCGTCGCCTGATCGCCGCAGCCCCAAGCCAGCGGAAGAAGGCGAAGGCGAGCGCGGTGTCATCATCTTGGAGTTGCTGTAAAGCGGTCGCTTCGCGTCGGCGCGCGCGTTCTCGCGGTCTTGCCTCGACACGTTGCGTCTAGCTGACTAGGCTGCCGCGCGTTCGATGCCTCGACTTCCCCGCCTTGTTGCCTTGATTGGTCCTGCCGCGATTGCAGCGGTCGCCGCGCTCGGCAACGTGTCTTGTTACTCGGCGGGTGGAGGGCAAACTCCTCCGTTGAAATCGATCTATTTCCCCGTAGGAATGGCCGTTTCCACGCATGGCAACGTGCTCTACGTGGTCAACAGCGACTTCGACCTTCAATGGAACGGCGGCACGCTGCAGTCGTATGACCTGCACCTGCTCCGGCAAAACGCCGCTCGTTTGATTTCGCAGCCCCTCCCAGGGTGCCCGTTCAACCCCGCCACCACGAGCCCGACCAACCCGAATTCGCGACAACGCCCCGGGTTCACGTGCGCGCCGCCGACTGACGCTTCGCCCTACGTGCGCGATTCGGTGATCATCGGCGCGTTCGCGACAGACCTGAAACTCGTCGTGCAACGCGACACGCATGGGGTCGTGCTCGATCACGCGAGCGACGGTCGACCGATACCAGGTAGGCTGTTTTTGCCGGTGCGCGGGGATGCCTCGCTCACGTGGGCAGACGTCGCCATCGATACCGATGTGCCCGCACCCGAGACAGCGACCGACGCGAGCAGCTATCCCGCGTTCCGCATCGACTGCGAGCCACGCACGAGCGACAACCGTTGCAGCGCAGGACATCACGCGGGCACCAGTCCAAGCGAGCCCGGCAATACGCGCGGCATCACCATGCCTGGCGAACCCTTCGGCATGGCGATCGGCGAAGACGGCACGTCGCTGCTTCTCACTCATCAGTCGGACAGCAAGACGAGTTTGTTCGCGACAGGTCTCGCGATCCCCGTCGACGATCCCAACGCTGCATCCAACGCGCGCACCACGCCGAGCTTGCAATTCGTTCTCGACGGACTCCCCAGCGGCGGAGTGGGGATTGTGTCGATCCCCCATGATTCAAAGGCTTATCCGAGCTGCGCTGCTTCGCCGTCGCCTTGTCTGTTTGCGCCGCGCCCTGCCTTTTTGGAGGTGAGTCGTGCAACCACGCAAGTGTCTTTGCTGCGTTACTACGATGATGATGGGGCAGCGGGCGGCTCGTCGCTCTTGCGCCCGTTCCTCGTCAATGAGAGCAACTTCGCCATCACGGCGAACGCCGGCGGCGTCGACTCTCGCGGCATCGTGATCGATCGCTCGCCGCGCATTCGCTGCGAAGACGCGGTGCCCGGTGTCAATGCCACTGCGACGCCTCCGCGGACACAAGCAGACGTCGACGCAGACACCGTGGCGTGCGCGAGAACTCCAGCGCGCGCCTTCATCACCAACCGTAGCCCCAACTCACTCATCGTCGCGCAAGTCGGCGATAGCGGCACCGATCAGAACGGCAGCTACAATCCCGATACATTTCACAACGCACGCAATCTTCCGTTGTCCAACGGCCCATCGCGAGTCTTCCTTGCGCCGATCATCATCAAGGGCCACTACGCGTTGCGCGTGTTCGTCGTCTGCTACGACGCAGGGCAAATCATCGTCTACGATCCTGACGCGGACGCACTCGAAGGCGTGCTCTACGTTGGGCGCGGTCCTTTCGCGATGACGTTCGACCCGTTCGACTTCCGCGATGCAGCGCTCGGCAAACCGGTGGCGGTCGACCCGCGCATCAACATCGGTACTTCGGACCTGCTCCTTCGTTACAGCTTTGCGTATGTCGCGAGCTTCACCGATTCATTCATTCAGGTGATCGACCTCGACGCCAGCCGCCCGCAAACATTCGAGACCACGGTCTTTCGACTCGGTGTTCCCACTGCGCCAAAGGGCTCTTGAAGCCCATGAAGAATCGAACGCGCGGTTGGATCGGTGGCATCGGCCTTGTTTTAGCCGCAGTAGGCGCAGCGGTGTTCGACATGAGTTGCTCGTCGACGCCTCCCAATCTCGTCGTGCGCACCTTCGAGCGCGCTCAGCGTGTGGACGTGGTGTGCATGCGCGTGTTCGACGACAACAACAATCCGATCCCTCCCCAGCCTGTCGTGCAAGCGCAGTGTGGCCCGGTGGTCGCGGGGTCGACTCCCGTCTTTCATCTCTACGCGATGGTCACGCAATCGCTGCGCGGTGAGCTCGCCGTCGTCGATCTCACAGCGGGCGCAGTAGTTGACGTGTCATCGACGACGCCAGGCATCAACTTTTTGCCCGTGGGTCAACTCCCCACCGACGTCGCGTCGACCCCCGACGGCGCGGGGGTTTTCGTCGCGGCGAGCGAAGTGGAAAAACCTGCGATCTACTACCTGCCGAGCACGTCTCTCTTGGGTGACGCCCTCAAATTGTCCGACGCTGCTTATGCAGACGCGGGCACAACCAGGCCGCCGCCGCTCACTTTGGCGTCTTGGCCGGTGTGTCAGTTGCCGCAAGCGCCTGGCAACATCGCAGTCCTGCCAAAGAACTCAGGCGATGCAGGCGCGACTGGGTTTCAACTCGTCGTGGTGCTGCCAGGCAACGCCTCGGAGACGGCCAAAGTCGTCACGATGGACGTGGCACCGTTCTCGGATCCCTCGAAGATCCCGCCAGGCGGTGGGTCTGCATCGTCAGTGCCCGCGTGCACGATCACGAGCGCGATCGAGTTGCGCGACGAATTGCCCGCGACATGGACGCCTGGACCCGCGTGGGACAACGGCGTCCCCTATGCGCCCAACATCGATCTCTTTCGAACGGAAACCGTCGCGCCAGTGGATGCGGGTTCGGACGGTGGCGACGCGGGCGATGCGGGCGATGCAGAAGCAGGTCCACCTGTCGTTGCTGCGGTGATTCGCAAACTGCCGGCACAACTTGGCTGCGACTCGGGCGCGGATGATGGCGGCGTAGACGCGTCGCTCCCGCTGACGTTGAAGCGAACACCAGGCACGCATCCGCACGGATCGTCACTCGCTGTGGTTGGCAAGACTCTCTACATCGGCGACAGCGCGTTGCCTGTGATCCACGTGATCGACGCGTCGAGCGCCACACTCCGAGAGATCGAGCCACTCGTCGTGACCAGCGCACGAGATCCTGCGCGAGTGGTCACCACCAAGTCAGTCGCGGTGAGTCCCGCAACCCGCGATTACAAGCGCTTCCTCTATGCCATCGATCGCGACGAGGGCAGTCTCATCGTCTACGAGATCACCGATCCCG
>JAYVXK010000776.1:0-4763 GCA_043785265.1 Myxococcales bacterium
CTCGGCAAGTCTTGGCAGGATGGCGGGTGGTGTCCGCGCGACATCGGCGCAGGTGCGGCGAGCCTCGACCTTTCGAACCAAGGGGGTTGGGTGCTGGTCAAGCCTGGCCTCGCAGGAGACTTCGGCGGCGTGGTGCTCCAAGTCAAAGCGCCGCTGGGCGAAGCAGAATTTTTGGAAGTTCACCTCGAGTCGACCGACAAAACGATCTTCCCACGCGTGAAGGTGCGAGCCGAGCACAAGACCGATCTCGGAGACGGATGGAGCGAAGTCTTCGTGCCGATGAGAGAACTCGATCCGGAGCGCAGCGCGTTCGATCGCATCGTCATGCGAGCGTTCCGAGACGTGCCCGCGACACGCGTCCTCATCGACAAGGTCGGCCTGACGAGCACAGAAGACGGCGGAGTCGCGCTGGCGAACGCCACGCCGGCAACCTTCACGATCGACTGCAAATCAAAGGGCCGCCGCATTAGCCCGCTGATTTATGGAGTCGCCTGGGAGACCGAAGGCAAGCGCGATGCGTTTGCGTTTGGCGCGACTGCGAGGCGATGGGGCGGCAATCCCACGAGCCGCTACAACTGGGAACTCGCCACTTGGAACACTGCGAGTGATTGGTTCTTTCAGAATGTCGAGGTCAGATCGCACGCGGCGTTCTTCGACGAGAACGACGCGCATCACGCCGTGAGCGCGCTCACAGTGCCGATGCTCGGTTGGGTCGCCAAAGACAACTCGTCCTTCTCGTTTCCGGTCTCGACGTTTGGCGCTCAGCAAACGACAGACGAGTGGCACAAGGACTCGGGCAACGGCAACAAGCCCAACGGCAAACCCATCGCACCAGGACCTGCGACGCGCACCAGCATTCCGGCACCGCCCGAGTACGTGCAGCGATGGATCGAAGCGTTGCACAGAGACAAGCGAGCCCTCGACATCGCGATTTTGGATAACGAGCCGGGCCTCTGGAACTCCACTCACCGCGACGTGCATCCAGACCCGGTCACGTATGACGAACTGCTCGATCGAAGCCTGAAATACGCCTCTGCCATCAAACGCGCAGATCCAAAGATACGCGTCGCGGGGCCCGCCGAATGGGGCTGGCTCGGATATTTGTATTCGGCAAAAGACTCCGCCGTCGGCGTTCGCGTTCATCCCGATCGTCGCGCGCATGGCGACGAAGCGCTCGTGCCGTGGTACCTCAAAAAAATGCGCGACGAGTCGAACAAGGGCTCGACCCGACTGCTCGATTTGCTCGACCTGCATTTTTACCCGCAAGGCGACAAGGTCTTCTCCGACGCGAGCGATCCCGCGACTGCCGCGCTGCGCATTCGGCAGACGCGCGGACTATGGGACAGGTCTTATGTCGACGAGAGTTGGATCAAAGAGTCGATCTACCTATTGCCGCGCATGCACGAGTGGATCGATCAGAGCTGGCCGGGCACGGGTCTCATGGTCGGCGAATGGAACTTCGGCGGCGAAGGACACATGAGCGGTGGACTCGCGGTGGCCGAGTCGCTCGGTCGTTTCGCGCAGTACGGAGTCGACGCTGCGTTTTACTGGACCGTGCCCGCGGCAGATTCACCCGCCGCCAATGGGTTTCGCGCTTACCGCGATTTTGACGGAAAAGGCGGCCATTTTGGCGAATATTTCTTACCCGCAATCGCGCCAGACAATGCGTCTGCGTTTGCGTCACGAGACAAGAGCGGGACGCGTGTCGTCATCGTGATGCTCAACTTTTCACCCGACGCGGCGCTCGCAGCGAATGTCGATGCGTCGTCTTGTGGTGACGTGAAATCTGCGACGATGCGCACCTACTCAGGTCAAGCGCAGGGCTTCGCAGATGCGGCGGTCAAGAACGCAGCAGGCAAGCTCGACGCGAAGTTGTCGCCCTATTCGATCACGACGATCGAGCTCACACTTGGCTCTGCGCTCGCGCCCACGGACGAGTGATGCTCGCTGCGTTGGCGCTGTGTGCAGACCTGCAGTGGTCGATGCTTCTCGGAGATCGCACCGAGGCTCGTGCGCGTCAGGCGCGCGGGCACGCTGTCGGGTTCGATCTTGCGACGCTTCCATCCGTGCGCATCGAAGGGCAGACGCGCCGGACGAGACTCTCGTTTTCGTATGCGCCGTTGCTCACGCTGCGAGACCTTCAAGCGACGCGCAGCTTCGAAGTACTCCACTCAGCGGACCTGTCGCTCTCGTGGCAAGCGCGTCGGTTCTCGTTGGCGATCGGCGAGTCGGTCTCTTATGGAGATTTCAATTTCGGCTATCTGACTCCGCAAACCGAGAGTCTGAATCTACCAAGACCCTCGCCGCAAGCGCTGCCGACGGCGCTGACATTGCGGTTTGGATCGTCACGAACTGGCGCGTTCTTGCGATGGACGTGGCGTCGCACTGCGCTCGCGATCGCGCCGAGTTACTCGATCGCTGGTGGACTCGACGAGGCGTCGCGCGCGCTCGTTCCGGTGTCTCGCACGCCGCGCATCGACGTGAGCGTGCAAACCATCGCGACGAGACGAGACCTGCTGACCACCGAAGCGAGCGGGCAATTCAGCGAGTCGACTGCGCGTGCTTGCGATCCGACGACCGGCGGTCCGCCCATCGCGGGGTCGCTCGTGGGTGCGACGTGTTCGCCGCGCAATCAGATCGCAGAGCTGCGCGAGTCTTGGCGTCACAAGCTCGCGCGGCACTCGGACCTCAGCATGGGCGTTGGCGCGGCGATGGTACGCGCGCAGATCGACTCGAGCTCCGATCCGAACCTCACCTTCATGCCAACCGGCTACTTGATCGTCTCGCACGACCTGACGCTCGGACGCACCATTCGCCCTAAAATCGAGCTTGGCGCGCGTGTGGCACCGCTCGTCGACATTCGTTATCAGATCGTCGAACCGCGGCTCGAGGCGTGGGCTTCTTGGTTCGGCACAGTCGGACGAACCAGCTTCATCACTCGCGTCTCCGTGCTGCGCAGCTTGCCCAAGACGTTGCTCGACGTGACCGCGGTGAGTCTCAGCAGCGAAGTCACGCGCACGCTCAATCGCAGATTCGACATCGGCACGGGTGTGCGTGGCACCTGGCAGCGCGACAACACCTATGGGGCCAACACGTTTGTGACTTACTTCGTGTCCCTGTCGTGGCACGAGCCGCGGATCCGTTTTTGAGGTACACGTAGCGAGGTGCCGCGTCGCATCGCGTTCGTCCTCGTTTGGCTCGCGCTGACCGCCGAGATCGCTGGGGATACGTTTGGCGGCAAATGGGAAACGCCGCTGACGTGGCTGGGTTCAGCCCTTTTCACGCCGTTGCCTGGTATCAAGTTTCCGCTCTGGGATCTCGCGGTCTTCGCGACGCTTGCCTGGGCGCTGACGCTCAAGGGCGCGCGCAAAGACCTCGCACGACCGCTCATGACTTCGCTCGTGGTGACGTACGCATCGCTGGCTGCGCTGTGGGTGTGGGGAGTGATTCGCGGCGGCGACATTCGCCAGACGACATGGCAACTGCACGGCTTCGTCATGGCGTTCGTCACGGCGCAGCTCTTGATCGCGACGTGCCGCACGCTGCCGCATCTTGTGACGCTCGGAAAAGTGATCGTCTTTGCCACGCTGTACCGGGCGATCATTTTGCTCGTCTTCTACTTTGCCATCGCTCGCGGTCTGTACCCACCTCTGGCCACGCTGACCTCTCACGCGGACACCGCGCTCTTCGTCACAGGTTTGCTCATGCTGCTCGCCTACGCGCTCGAGAAGGGCAAGAGCCGCGCGATGCTGATCTCAGCCGTTTGTGGGCTCCCCATCGCGCTCGCGATTCACTACAACAATCGTCGATTGGCGTGGCTCTCGCTCGCGATCGGCATCGCGATGACCTACCTGCTGATGCCCAAGAGCAAACTGAAGCGTCGCATCAACCTCGCGCTCATGGTCGGTGCGCCGCTCTTGCTGATGTACATCGCGGTGGGTTGGGGGCGAACCGAGGGCATCTTCAAACCTGTCGGCGCGATCTCTACGATGATGGGCACGCACGAGGATGCGTCGAGCGAGACACGCAACATCGAGAACTACAACCTCGTGATGACCCTGAAATCCAGCCCGATCCTCGGTCTTGGTTGGGGGCATGAGTATCAGGAGGTCTCTGTTGCCTACAGCATCAAAGAGATCTTCGAGCAGTACAGATACCTCCCACACAACAGCGTGCTCGGCTTGCTCGCGTTCACGGGACTGATTGGTTTCACCGGTGTGTGGCAGGTGTTTGTCGTGTCGGCGTTTTTGCTCGCTCGCGTTCAGCGACTCGCCGCAGATGCGCGCGCACGCACGGCTGCACTGATTGCGTTGCTTGGCATGATGGTGTTCGTGTTGCAGGCGTGGGGAGACATGGGCCTGGGCACGCTCACGTCGGATGTGCTGTTGGGGTCTTGTTTTGCAGTAGCTGCGCGTGTCCCCGTGCTCACGAGCGTTTGGTCACCCAAGGCGCGGATAAACGAACAGAAGCGCAAGCACGTAGACGATCATGAACACGCCGAAAGCGATCAGGGTCTTGCGGAGCCCACGCTTGGCGAGCCGATCACGAGCAAAGAAAATCGGTAGTACAAAGGTTGCGATCACCACACTGAGAAGGACGATCTTTCCCACGAAGCTGCGATCATTCGACGACGACGACGTCGCCCGAGCGCAACAAGAAGCGCATCGCTGCGGGGTCACCGCGACTCACGCCGTCGTAGGTAAAGCGCACGCGAATGGGCTTGGGACCGCCGCGCACGACGAAGATGCGATCGCGATCCGCAT
>JAYVXK010000777.1:0-4761 GCA_043785265.1 Myxococcales bacterium
AGACGACCTGCCCATAGCTGCCGCGGTAATAATATTCCGCACCGTAGAAGATCAACCGCTTGTCGACCTCACAGGGTGGGTCACCCTCACCAACAACACCGGCACCTCTTATGAGAATGCCAAGCTGAAACTCGTAGCGGGCGACGTGCAACGCCTCAACAACAACCAGCAGCCCGAAAACAGGTGGGCAGCGCGCTCGGAGAAAGAACCCTCGCAGAAGCAATTCAGCGAGGAGAGTTTCTTCGAGTATCACCTCTACACGCTCGAGCGGCCAGCCACGCTGCTCACCAACGAGAAAAAGCAAGTCACTTTGCTCGAAGCGCCAGGCGTCAAGGTCGACAAGCGGTTGATCTTCTACGGTGCGGAATATTATTACCGCGGCAGCTATGGGCAGGTCGTCTCCAACCAAAAAGTCGGCGTGTACTTGGATATCGAGAACAAAGAATCCAATCACATGGGCATGCCGCTCCCCAAGGGTACGGTTCGCGTCTACAAGGCAGACAAAGCGGGCGCCAAGCAGTTCATCGGCGAAGACACGATCGACCACACGCCTCGCGACGAGAAGGTCCGCATCAAGATGGGCGAGGCTTTCGATGTGGTCGGTGATCGCAAACAGATGAGTTGGAAGCCGCTCGGCGGCTGCGTGAGCGAGTCGTCTTGGGAGATCTCACTGCGCAATCACAAGGACTCTGCAGTCGACGTCGAAGTCTATGAGCCCATCGGTGGCGACTGGGAAGTGACGCAAGAGAGTTTGCCTCACACCAAAAAAGACGCGCACACCTTCACGTTCAAGCCACGCATCGACGCGCGCAAAGACGTGAAGATCACCTACACAGTGCGCGTGCGGTGGTGCTGACATGACGCGGCGATTCGGGCTCATTTCAGCGCTCGGAGCGCTATGCGTGACAAGTCAAGTACTCGCTCAACAGGCGCCGACCGCGCAGGCCGCGAGATCGACTTCCGCTCAACGCGAGGAGGTCAGCATCACGGTCTACAATCAGAACTTTGGCTTGGTGCGTGAGATACGCAACATCGATCTACCCATTGGGCGATCGGCTCTCGAGTTCAGAGATGTCTCGCAGAACATCCAACCCGAGACTGTGGCCATCAAGTCGTTGACTGGGGCAGGAGCTGGCTTTCACGTCCTCGAACAGAACTACCGTTACGACCTGCTCACGCCCGAAAAGCTTCTCGAGAAGTATGTCGGCAAGAAGGTCAAAGTCATTCGGTGGAACGAAAAGATTGGGCACGACGAAGAACAAGAAGCAGAAGTTCTGTCCGTAGCGGGTGGCACCACTCTCAGGATTGGCAATGAGATTACTTACGGTTTTCCCGGGCGAATCTCCTTCCCATCGGTGCCTGACAACTTGATCGCGCAACCCACCCTCGTGTGGATGCTCGACAACCAGGCCCCGAAGCAAAAGGTGGAAGTCACCTACCTCACGCAAAACATGACGTGGGAGTCTGACTACGTATTCGTCATCAACGACACGGACACTGCAGGCGATCTGACGTGCTGGGTCACTGTCACGAACAACACCGGCACTTCTTACGAGAACGCCAAGCTCAAGCTCGTCGCTGGCGATGTTCAGCGTGTGAGCAAAGCGGCAGAGGTCAACTCGCTTGCGGAAGACGACCGCGATGGGAAGGATGAAGCGCCCCGCAGGCAGTTCCGTGAAGAGAGCTTCTTCGAATACCACCTCTACTCGCTCGACCGCCCGACCACACTGCTCACCAACGAACAGAAGCAAGTCAGCATGTTTGTTGCGCCAGGTGTGAAGGTCGACAAGCAGATGATCTTCTACGGTGCCGAATATTATTATCGCGGCAGCTACGGACAGGTCGTCTCCAACCAAAAAGTCGGCGTGTACTTGGACATCAAAAACGAAGAGGCAAACCACATGGGCATGCCGCTACCCAAGGGTACCGTGCGTGTCTACAAGGCCGACAAAGCAGGCGCCAAACAGTTCATCGGCGAGGACAGCATCGACCACACTCCGCGTGACGAGAAGGTCCGCATCAAGATGGGCGAGGCCTTTGATGTCGTCGGCGACCGCAAACAAATGAGTTGGAAGCCGCTAGGGACTTGCGTGAGCGAGTCGTCTTGGGAAATCTCGCTGCGCAATCACAAGGACACCGCCGTCGACGTCGAGATCTACGAACCCATTGGCGGCGACTGGGAAGTGACGCAAGAGAGTCTGCCGCACACCAAAAAGGACGCGCACACTTTCACGTTCAAGCCGCACATCGACGCGCGCAAGGACGTGAAGCTCACGTACACAGTGCGCGTGCGCTGGTGCTGAGCAGAGCGCTCTACTCGTAGTAGCGGGAGTGAATCGCGACGGCCGTGAGGATGGCTACCTCGCGCGGCAAGTCTTCGCGTGCGTCGACTTTGAAGCGATCACGGAGGCTGACCTCTTTTTTCAGTTCGAGTACGACTTTGCCTTCGTTGTCCGCGCACTGGAAAATCTCGGTGGACACGCCTCCGCTGACCGCGTGATACCCACGACCGGCGAAAGTCAGTGTCATCGTCTTGCGCAAAGAGACCGCGGGAAAATTCACCACGGCTTTCTCTTCGCCACCCGACGCAATGACGAACTTCGTCTTCATCATGTTGCCGTTGAGCGTGGCAACGACGGTGTCTTTTTCGTAGAGGGTCAGATTGGGTGTGGTGGAGAGGAAGGTCCCCTTCACGACGAGCGAGGGCTCCTTGTCCGTTCCGACTTTTACTTCGTACTCGCTAGCAATGGTCATAACGCGCTGCGTGATTTCGAAGAGTGACATACGGGCATCGTACGGGAGTGACGCGCCGGAATGACAAAAAAAAGACGGCCCGAGTGCTTCGACTCGAGCCGCCTCTCTATTGTGCTGTTTGTGCCTTGTTTTTAGGCACTCCGTGACAGACGCCTATCGACGTTGGTCACTCAGCAGGCTCGGGCTCTGGTTCTTTCTTGTCGGTTTCCTTTTTGTCGTCGCCCTTGGAGGCGCTGCCACCACTGGCTGCTTCGCCAGATTCGATGCGCATACCGTAAAATGATCGGTAGACGAAAAAGAGCATGACGACGAAGAGCGCTGCAGAGATGCCAACACGAAGCTGGTGATCGATGGTCTCGGCGAGGCGCACTGCGAGCAAACCAAACAGTGTCGTGAACTTGATGACTGGATTCATCGCAACGCTCGACGTGTCCTTGAATGGATCGCCGACCGTGTCGCCGACGACGCAAGCGTCGTGCAGCGGTGAGCCTTTGTCTTTGAGTTCGACTTCGACGATCTTCTTCGCGTTGTCCCAAGCGCCGCCGGCATTCGCCATGAAGAGCGCTTGGAAGAGACCGAAGAGAGCAATGCCGATCAGGTAGCCGATGAAGAAGTAGCTCTCGTAGAACGCGAACGCGAGAGCGCCCAAGAAGACGGCCATGAAGATGTTGAACATGCCTCGCTGCGCGTAGATCGTGCAGATCTCGACGACCTTCTTGGAGTCTTCGATGGAGGCCTTGGTCACGCCTTCGAGCTTGATGTTCTTCTTGATGAACTCGACCGCGCGGTATGCGCCCGTCGAGACGGCTTGTGTGGACGCGCCCGTGAACCAGTAGATGACCGAGCCGCCGGCGATGAGACCAAGCAAGAACGGGGGGTGCATGAGCGAGAGGTGATCGACATTGACCGTGAAGCGCCGAGTGAGCTCCACGATGATGGCGAAGATCATGGTCGTGGCACCGACCACTGCCGTGCCGATGAGCACCGGTTTGGCCGTGGCTTTGAAGGTGTTGCCTGCGCCGTCGTTCTCTTCGAGTGTGTGCTTGGCCTTCTCGAACCTCACGTCGAAGCCGAAGTCCTTCTTGATCTCTTTTTCGATGCCCTCGATCTGCTCGATCGTGGACAACTCGTAGACGGACTGCGCGTTGTCGGTGACGGGCCCGTACGAGTCGACCGCGATGGTGACTGGACCCATGCCGAGGAAGCCGAACGCGACGAGACCAAACGCGAAGACAGGAGATGCGTCGATGACACCACCGATGGGTCCCATCTTCATGCCGAGCGAGTCGCCGAGGCCCATGAGGCTGATGTAATAGGCGGTGCCCATCAAACCGATGAGGACCATACCCATCCAAAACGCGCTGAAATTGCCTGCTGTGAGGCCTGCGAGGATGTTGAGCGATGCGCCGCCTTCGCGCGACGCGGTGACGACCTCGCGCACGTGACGACTCTCAGTCGAGGTGAACACTTTGATGAGCTCGGGGATGATCGCGCCTGCGAGAGTGCCGCAGGTGATGATCGCGCTGAGCTTCCACCAAGTTTCGTGTCCGCCCATGTCCGGGATGAGGAGCATGGAGACGACGAACGTGAACGCGACGCTGACGATCGAGGTGATCCACACGAGCATCGTGAGGGGTGCCTCGAAGTTCATCTTGTCGACCGTGAGGTAACGCGCCTTGGCGATCAGGTCGTTGATGAAGTACGAGCCCGCGCTCGCGATCACCATGACGATGCGCATGACGAAGATCCACACGAGGAGCTGAACCTGAATGAGTTGGCTCGGCACCGCGAGAAGGATGAACGTGATGAGCGCGACACCGGTGACGCCGTAGGTTTCGAAGCCGTCTGCGCTGGGGCCGACAGAGTCGCCTGCGTTGTCGCCCGTGCAGTCGGCGATGACGCCTGGATTGCGAGCGTCGTCTTCTTTGATCTTGAAGACGATCTTCATGAGATCCGATCCGATGTCGGCGATCTTGGTGAAGATGCCGCCGGCGATACGAAGCGCAG
>JAYVXK010000778.1:0-4756 GCA_043785265.1 Myxococcales bacterium
GTTCCCGTCCGCCGTTCCCGTCCCCGTCCGCCGCGTCCCCTCCGTTCCCGTCGTCGCTTTTCTGATCGCGGACGCTCGTTGCGGGAATGTACAAGAACACAAACGTGCGTTCTCGCCGTGGTGTGGCTTTGGAGGATCATGCGTCCGAGAAATGGGATGGCTACACTGGGTGTTTTGTCTTTCGTGGTCATCTTGACTGATGGCTGCTCAACGCCTCCGCCGACCCCCGTCGACCACGACGCGAGTGTGCCGGATGTTGTTCTCATCGATGCGCGGGCCGATCGGCGGGACGGAGATTCTCCGCCTGATCCTCCTCCAGCTTGCGGTCCGCTCGATACGACCGGCTACACTCCTGTCGACTATTGGCTGCCATCCGGCAAGCACCAGAACAAGTGCACGACGCAAAATCTTGCGGACTATGTGTCGTGCATCACAGGTGCCGACAAAACCAAGTGCGCGCAGTTCGGTCAGGGGCAGCCGGCTGCCGCATGCGGAGGCTGCATCGAGACGCCCGCGACCGGAGCACCGCGAGGGCCCCTCGTGTCGCCTGATGGGAAGAACTTGAATTTCAACGTGTCGGGTTGTCTCGACTTGGTCGTTCCCAATACTTCCTGTGGGAAGGTTCTCGAGGCTTCCTATGGTTGCCAGGACGCCGCTTGTGGAATGTGCGACGACACGACGACACCGAATTTTGGTGCGTGCGTGACTGGTTCGCTGAAGAAGGTCTGCAAGTCCTATGGCGACGCAGTCACTCCTGCGTGTGCAGCGCAGTTTGGTGATGCGGCTCCGAGTGATGTTGCGATCTGTTCTCCGGACGGAACGATCGTGGATGCCAAGGCGCGGCAGACCGACTGGGTGAAACGCATGACGACTTACTTCTGCGGCCCGTGATCCAAGTCGCGTCACGGGGGGACGGGAGCGGGAGCGGGAGCGGCGGACGGGAGCGGGAGCGGCGGACGGGAGCGGGAGCGGCGGACGGGAGCGGGGACGGGCATCGAGAGTCGAGCGCTTCGTGCGCGCGAACAGTCGTTAGTCGAAAACGAGTTTCGCCCGACTCTCACCCGTTCCCGTCGCCGCACCCGTCGCCGTCCGCCGTCGCCGTCCGCCGTCCCAGTTCCCGTCCCCGTCCGCCGTCCCAGTTCCCGTCCCCGTCCCGGTCCGTCCCGGTCCCCGTCCTCTCACATCGGAAGTGGCAGCACGCCCAGTCTTGTAAGGCGAGGAAGCACCGAGCGCTCCACCGCCCGCAAGAGTCCATAGTGCGTGACGGCAGGTGCAGGCGCGCCGAGGGCCTCGGCAAAAGGACCTTCCGCTGCGTAGATCGCATCGACACTTGGGAATCGTCGCTCGAACGACTCCATCATGTGGACACACGCCGGCCAGAGCGATTGGCGACGCGACGTGGACCAGTCACACAGAATCCACTTGCCAGCCGCTTCGCCGAACTGACCATGACGAACCTCGTCACGTGCGAGTTCCTTCAGCGCTTGACGAATCAAGGGCTCCTTCGCGAACACCAGTGCCGAGACGAAGCCGCCCACCGACATGGTCTCGCCCACCGCGAAGCCTGCGACGATCACCTCAGCGAGCGCTTGCTCGAGCAGATCGTGTCGCGTCGTGATGGGAGTCGACACGTTCGGCGCTCGAACGACCTCGAAACCAAGCGCGACGATCACCTGTTCGCAGAGGGCCACGTGTCGCGTCTCGTCGATCACGATTTGCCCAGCCAATGCGAGCAGCTCTTTGGGCGCGTTGAACTGAGTCAGTCGATCAACCACTTGCTCCGTGTACACGCGAGAGGCGTCTTCCTGTTCGAGCAACGAATGCCAACAGCGCACAGCAAACCCGCGTGCGTCTGGCGAACGCGCGCGCAAACTCACTGGTCGGAACCGTCAGCGGAAGCATCCCCAGCGTCGGACGAAGCGTCCGCGGGATCGGTAGCATCGGCGGGCACCCACGCCGAGTCTCTGACCGCAGCATCCACTGGTTTCTTCTCGGATGAGTCTTGAACGCTCGCATCGAAACCCGCGTTGCCCAAACTCTGGGAACAGGCTTGGTTTGTTGCGAGCCCCGTGGCCAAACCCAAAGAAGCAAGAAGTGCCCGAAGCGAAGTCCGTGGATAAGGCATGAAACACATTGTCACGCGGAGGCGTCGTTTGCACAGGCAAGCGCGTCGAAGACGAGACCGGAAGCGGGGACGGGAGCGAGAACAGGAACGTGGACTGGGACGGGAACGGGAACGGGAACGGGGACTGGGAATGGGACGGGGAATGGGACGGGAGCGGGGACGGCGGACGGGGACACCGAACGGGAACGGAGCAACACAAGTTCGAGAACGGACCTTCCCATCAACATCATCCACCCAGTCACTTCTGCCGCGCCCGTCGCCGTTCCCGTTCCCGCCTTCAGCTGATCATCCACCCCAGCCCCGCGACGACGACGCACACCACCCACACGATCCATGCGATCACCCTGAACACTGTGTCGGTCACCACATTCGGAGCAATCGCGGCGAGCGCGAGTGCTGGGTAGACTAGGCAACCAACGCCGTTGTGCTCCGGAACCTCGAGTTCGGGGTTCACGATGAACGTGTCCTTCTGCGCCTCGGAAGGAAGCAACGTGAGGGGCGCATCGCGGAACGGTCCGTCCCCCACGCTCTCGGGCACGCGACACTGGAGCAGGAAGGTCGTGCCCGCGCGCACCTCGAACGAGAAGCGTTGTTCGACGCCGCCGCTTTCGGTCGTCACGGAGTCGAGTAACTTCCGGTGCGCACCGGCGAGCTTGTTCACTTTGAGTTTGGCGCCTGCATTCACAGTGAGGCGTTTTCCAGAGAGCGTCTCCACGACGAACGCGTCTGTCGTGAGCGTTGGTTCGCCCTTGATTTCCTGTGGATTTTCGATCGAGTGACCAAGCGTGAGGTCCTCGCTCGTCGCGCGCACTTCGAAGACCGCGCCGCCGGGCGATACATCATTGGGCTCTCGCTTGATGATGCCCTTGGCTTTGAGCAACTCGCCTTCGAGTCGCGCCTTTTTCGCCGCGCGCCGATCAGCCCGAAAAAACCCAACTGCGAGCAGAAGCGGGAGCGTGACGCTCGCGACCAGCCAAAGCGCTTCGCTAGAATCCACCGCTCGAGACTACAGCATCGCTGGGGCGCTGAATTGCGCGCGAATATGCTGATCACAAGCGTCGATATTTGTCAACGTACGAATGAGCTTGCATTTGACTTCATTGTGCGACAGAGCGGCGGTTCCTTCTGTTCCACTCCTCATCCACAGGACATCTCATGAAACTTTCGCGTGTTCTCCCCATCGGAATCGCCCTTGCGTTGCTCGCTCCACTCGGATGCGGCGCGGACGCGGGTGACCAGTCCGCGATGAGCGAAGAAGAACTCTCAGCCAAAGCGCCGATTCCCTACGTTCTTCAATACGTCGGTTCGTACGACAACAAGCAAGCCGCCCCTGGTCAGATCACTACGCTCACGCTCACGCGTACCGGTCGCTACACGGCGAAGTTTGCAGGCAACTCGCGGACTGAGCGCGGCGTCTATTTTGGACCCAGCAAGCCTGCTGCGTGGCCGCTCGTGCTGCAGTTGGTCACATCGGGCCACTCGTTTAAAGCGACTGAGGGTGCAAACGGAAGTGCCTGGGGTTCGATGCGCGTCACCCGCAATGGCAAAGACATCGACCTTGCACCTCGCGGTCCCGCACCCGGCGAAAGCATCTGTGACAGCAGCGGCGGCACATGGGCAGATGATGACGCCGATCCGGTGACTGGACTTTATTGCGCCTGCCCACAATCGCAGGTGTACATCCCGGGCGAGGGCGGCTGCGTCAAGTAACCAAGTCTGGTGTCAGCTCCGAGAGGTGCTAGCACCCAGCATCACCGCAGCCACGGCGAACAGGACACCTCCGACCACGACGCCACTGCCGGTGGCGTCGATCTGCGCGTCAGATGCAGCGATGAGTTCGCGCTGCTCGTTGCGCCAACAGCTGTCGCAGCACAAGCCGCGGTCAGTGATGTTGGCGCGCTGAGGCGCGAGCGCAGCGCCGCATCCTTGGCAAGGAATGGTAGGGTTTTTTACCGAGCTTTTGTCTTCTGCCGGAGTGGTCTCGTGTCGTAGCAGCTTCACGAGAGTCTCGAGTTCGCGCGCGTCGAACCACGTTCCGTGATCGGCGCACACGTCGAGATCGATCCCGTGGACGCGCGATCGGTCGAGCACGGCTGGACACTCTGCGCACGTCGGTTTGTCGATTTTGCCGCGCGACCCTGACGCGCCTGCCGCAGCGCGGTGCGCAAGATCCGCGAAGACGCTCAGTGGATTCGAGAGCACGCTACGAGCGCTCGCGTTGTCGACCCAAATTCCTCCGCATGCGCCGCAACCGGAGAGTGACACTCCCTCCGCGACCACCGTGACGAGTCGCTTCTTGCAGTGCGGGCATCGCCGCTCCATCGGTGCACTGCCAACCGCCTGCACGACATTGTTGTGAACGACCTGCACCGGCACGGCGACCATCACCTCTTTGGGCGCGGGCACATTGAACTCGTGACAGAAGGGGCACTTGCTCGGCGTCTCGCCAAGCTCGACGGGACCGCCGCAGTTGGAGCAATGCGCCATAAAAAAGAAATAGCATTTGCCTGAGCGCATGGACGATCGCGATCGTGCGCTCCCTGCAAGAACACGCGGTTTGCTCGATCGAAGGGCTCGAATGAACGCCAAAAAATTCCAGCGAGCAATGCTTCTGCGGTGGTGGTCGGTTTC
>JAYVXK010000779.1:0-4749 GCA_043785265.1 Myxococcales bacterium
CGCTGCGGGGTCACCGCGACTCACGCCGTCGTAGGTAAAGCGCACGCGAATGGGCTTGGGACCGCCGCGCACGACGAAGATGCGATCGCGATCCGCATAATCGGTGAGACCCCCCGCGCCCGCGAGTGCTTGCGCGACACTCGCGTTCGCATCGACCGTGAATGTGCCCGGTCGAGAGACTTCTCCCATGACGCTCACTTGTAGCGGCGCAAACTCTTCGACATTGATGGTGACGCTCGGCGCGACGAGGTAGTCCTTGAGTCGCGCTTCAATCTCGCTACGCAAAGACGCGGGCCGCTTGCCGCGCACTTCGATGTCACCAAGGATAGGAACGGCGATGCGACCGTCGGCACGCACTCGCGCTCGCGTCGTCATCGATTCTTGACTGAGCACGCGCAGACTGACCACGTCTCCCGATGCGATCAAGTAATCGCCAGACACGGGGTCTGCAGGGAGATCGGCGACCCATGTGTATTGCCCAGCTCCAGCGCACGCGCTGCAAAACAAGGCCAAAGCAAAGACGGCATCACGAGATCGCATTCTGTCCTCGAAGTCTCATTGCAGAGCGCACCAAATCCCAAAGCTCTCGAATGCGCAAGGCTCGCGTGACGATGACGATGAGCAAGTATGCCAGCGCATCGGCGATCACGCGCCACGAACCGACATTCGCGAGCGCGCGATCGAGCCCGACCACCACCACGCATGCGAACAACGATTTACCCAGCGCGGAGAGATTGCGCGAGTCGAATGCGTCTCGTCTGAGCAACCACAAGTAGATGCCAGCCACGACCGCTTCGGTGGCTACCGAGATCACCGCCGCAGCCATGCCACCCCCGCCATCACCGAGCGCTCGCACTGCAGGACCCAAGAGCACGATATTGAGCGCGCCGTTGACCACGAGCGAAACGATGGTGACGATCGTCACCGTCCACGATCGATTGAGCAAGATGAGCGCGCTCGCACCGAGCATCGCCAGATATACGACGACGAAGATGGGTGAGAGCCATCGAATCGCCCCGATCGCGGGCTCGAATTTAGCCCCAAATACGACGTGCACGATCACATCGGCGCCCACCGCGAGCAAGACTGCGAGACCAATCGCCGTGACGAAGGTCAGTTCGAGCGCACGCCGAAGCATGCGCATGAGTTCGTCGCGTCCGGTCGCGGCTGCGCGCGAGAGCTGCGGCATGAGCACCCAACCCATGAGCGGAGAGACCATCATCGCGACATTCGAGATGTTCGTCGCGGCGCCATACCAACCCACTTCGCGGTCACTGAGCGTCAGGCCCATGATGGCGACGTCGATTTTCGAGTAGAGAACTTGCGACACGTTCGCGAGGTAAAACGGAACACTGAGCTTGAGCATGGAGAGCGTGCGAGTCATGTCGACGCGAACGCGCAGACCGGTGACGCGCCTTGCGATCCAGAGCAGCACGGAGAGTCGCGTGAGTTCGGAGGCGACCGTGGCCAGCGCAAAAAAGGGCAGGGGCGCGTGCAGGATCATTCCGACACCGACGCCCACGCCCCAAAGCACTTTGGTGCCGATGTTGAGCGCAGAGAGGCGCCCCACACTGCGTGCTGCATAGAGCAAGGTCGCGCACGTATTGGCGGCGATCGAGCAAAGTTGCGCGACACCAAAGACGAGAGTCGTGAGCACGACGTCTCTGCCGTGACCACCCACATGGGCGACGAACGCGATGCTCACGAACACGACCAGGCTCATGACCGCGCGCAGCAGCTGCGTCCCGCCGAAGAAGTCGCTCGCGTGCTCGGGCCGCGCGGGTATCTCTTTTTGAATGTACGAGTCGACGCCGAGGCCCACGAACGAGAGGCCGTTCAACGCGAGGGCGTCTGCAAAACTGTATTCGCCAAAAACCTCCGGACCCAAACTGCGAGGCAGCACCAGACGTACGAGCAACGCCACGCTCCACGTGACGACCAGCGACGCGCCCACGATCATCGCGTTGCGCACCGCGATCGCGGCGTCTCTCGTTCGCGCCGCTTCGCCTTCAGTCATGAGGGCTGCTTCAACAGACTCCGAACCATGTCGACATACGCCTTCGCAGACGCCTCGAGCGAGAGCTTCTCTTCGACATAGACGCGGGGTGCGTAGTGTTGTCGTCGCTCCATGAAACGGTCGAGTGCAGGCGCGATCTCCTCCGCAGAAGCAAAACGCTCCCCGCATCGCGCGTCGAAATACGGTACCGAACTGGCCGTTACCTCGCGCTCGCCGTACCCAAACCGGCTTGGATCAGCCCATCTTCTGCGATCCCACGCGAGCACGGGGACATTGCTCGCCAGCGCCTCTTGGTACGCGAGCCCTTGCGTCTCGTGCTCGCATAGGAAGATCAATCCACGCGCGCGACCCAACAGCGCCCGATATTGCGCATGATCGTACTTGCGATAGGTGAGTCGCTCGAAGGTGAGATTTCGCGCGCGCAGCGCACTCTCGAGTGGAGCGACGATCTCGCCTCGCACGGCTTCGGTGTCCCAGCGAACCTTGTCGTAGACGATGAAGTCGAGGTCTTTGTCTTGCCGCGAAGTGTCTGGCCACGCGCTCGTGTCGATGCCGGCAAAGAAGAGACCGAGTTTGTCTGGAGGATACGTCTGCGCAAACATGTCGCGCATCCACTCGCACGGCACGATGTACCGAGCGAAGCGCGGATCGTCCATCAAATGAGGGCGAATCGACGGGTGATCAAGGAGGCCGGGTCCGAGTATCGCCGGGTTGGGTAGACGCCAATCGTCGAGCACGTGGGGATAGCCAGCGATGCCGATGGGATAGTTGGGATTGGCCCGCGCCAGAGCGTAATCATCAATGCGCACTGTGTAGCCAGCAAACTCCAGCGCGCGACAAAGACCCGCGAACGCCACGCCGAACCCCGTCACGCGCTGCTTGCGGCGCGCGGCTTGAACCAGCCTCCGCGCAACGCGAATCGCATGGCGATCGCCACGAACGAGTCGGTCGCGATCGAAGTCTTCGAAGAAGAGCAGCACCACACGATCTCGATCGAAGTCGAGTGGCCGAGCCCAAAGGCCTTTGCCCCGCACACGCTCGAGGGGTCGCTGTGCAAGACTTTCGGAGCCTTGCTGTGCGAGCTCCATCGCCGTGCGAGCGACGAGTTGCAACCGATTCACGAGATCGAATCCACCACGCATGCGCGTCAGCTCGGTTGTTCGAATTTGACGTACTGGCTTGGGTCGCTCGCGCTTGGCACGTACCAGGCGGGGTTGCCATGCGGATCACGACCGAGTCGCGCGCCCGGAGCAGGAGGTTTGCTCGCATCGAGCGTGAGCGCACCACGTGCAGGCGGAGGCGGGAAAAAGCCGCTTTCCTGCATTTCAGTCACTGCTTCTTTGAACGCTTTCACGATCGCCGCGACTTCGCTTTCGCCGTGCGCGGTCGTCATGAAACACGGAAAGCCGTCCATGATGTGCAGGCCTCGATCGCGCAGCATCGCGAAGAACACATCGCCGAGCGGATGTTCCTCTTTGGGAAAACACTTCCACAGGGACGAGAAGTGTTTGATTTCGAGTGGCGCACCCGAGCGTTCGAAGTACCGATTGAGTTCGCTCGCGAGTTGTTCCGTTAGCGTGGTGACTCGCGCTGCGAGGCCGGGATCTTTTTTGAGGTGCAACGCGACCGCTTTGACCGCAGCCAACGCGAGCGGATGACGAACGAACGTCCCGGCGAAGTACGTCACGCCAACTGTCGGCACCGATGCATCGCCGAAGTGCCACTCACCACCGTCGAGCGAGTCCATGTACTGACGCTTGCCCGCGATGATGCCAACAGGCATTCCACCGCCAATCACTTTGCCGTACGCGCCGATGTCCGCGCGAATGCCATACCAATCTTGCGCTCCGCCGTTGCCTGTTCGAAAACCGGTGATGACTTCGTCGAAGATGAGCACAGTGCCGCTCTTTTCGGTGATGTCGCGCACCTGCTGCAAGAACTCTTTGGGCCTAAAATCAGGCCTGCGGCTCTGCACTGGCTCTACGAGCACGGCTGCGAGTTCGTCTGCGTTTTGGCGAATCGCCTCGAGTGCCTCGGGTGTTCCGTAGTCGAGGACCATCACGTTGCTCGCGGTCTCGCGCATGATGCCGGGGGCCGCGGGGATGGCTCCGCGCTTGGTCGCACGGACGATCACTTCGTCGAAGATGCCGTGATAGCTGCCAGTGAAGAGAGCGATCTTCTGGCGTCCTGTGGTGGTGCGCGCGATGCGCATGGTCCCCATCACTGCTTCTGATCCCGTGTTGCAAAACGCAGCGCGATCGAACCCAGTGAGTTCGCAAATCAAGTGTGCGCACTCCGCTGCGAGTGGCGTTTGAGGGCCTATTTCGTAGCCTGTTTCGAGTTGGTGCTTCACCGCGTCGACCACGAAGTCAGGCTGCCATCCAAAAAGATTGCACCCAAAGCCGTTGAGACAGTCGACGTACTCGTTGCCGTCGAGGTCCCAAATGCGCGCGCCCTTGGACCGCGAAATGATGATCGGATACGTGAGCTCCTTCACGATGGGTCGAAACCCCGTCACGACTCGCGGGTCCGCGTTCACGCTGCGATGTTGCTCGGTGTGATCTTTCGACTTCTGCGTGCGCGCGTTGTACCGACGAATGAACGCATCGAGCCGAGCGCGCTGCTGCGGAGTCGCCTCTTCCTTGTGCGTCGAAATCCGAGCAATCGCACCAAACGGCTTCTTCACAGCCTCCTCACGAGACGGAGGCGGAGACGGAGACGGGGACGGGGAC
>JAYVXK010000780.1:0-4737 GCA_043785265.1 Myxococcales bacterium
ATAAATTCTCAACATGACGTCCTCTTTCTGCCTCTGCTCTCGCAAAGGCACCGCCCCCAAGTCGTCGCGCGGAGCCTCTGTCAAGGCTCGCGCAGCGACCGCTGCAAAGCAGCGGCTCGGCCTTGATAGAGGCGAGCACGGCGACATACTGGAAATAGCCGAGCGAGCCCCACCCCGCAGCAAGACCCAAGTGTCGAGTCCGGAAACGGAGACGGAGACGGCGACGGGGACGGCGACAGAGACGGGGACGGGAGCGGCGACGGCGGACGGCGACGGCGACGGCGGGCGGACGGGGGCTTGTTGACAACAGACGGCCAGACGGGTCGAATGTCGTCCGTGCAACAACCTTCTTCGCCTAAAAAACTTTTTCACGCGGTCGTCGTGCTCGGCATGGTGTCCGTTTCAGCTCCAGCTTGCTCCGACTCCTCTGCTCCTCCGACTGACGCAGGCGCAAAGGGCAACGACAGCAGCAAACCGGGAAACGACGCAGCGGTGGACGACTCCGGCAACGTGCCGGACGCATCATCGTCTGACGCGTTCGCGGGTTGGGCTCCCTGCCACTGAGATGGCACGTCCGCTACGCGGCGTGGTCAACACCAGGATGAGTCAGCGCAACGCGTGGTGGACGCGAGCCGATCGAACGGCCGTCGCACTCGCGGACATCCCCGATCCCGAGATCTCGTCGCTTGCCATGGAGCAGCGCATGATCCTCGCGGAGATCTGGCAGAAACGTGGGGGATTCGAGTTGCAAGTCGCTGCGGGCTTCTCGGCCGTCGCCACGGGTTTGTTCGAGCTTGGCGCGTCATCTCCTGTCTTGAAGATCGTCGGCCGCGCGGTGCGTGACGAGATCCACCATGCGGAGATCAGCATCGACTTGGCGGCACGGTATCGTGGCGACGACGTCGTCTGGCCTGGTCGCGTGCCAGTGCACATTCCTCAATTCGCGCCAGCGACCGGCGCTTTTCGCATGGCGCTCTACATGATCGCGATGTGCTGCATCAACGAGACGGTCGCGTGTGCTGTGCTGGAAGCAGCGCTCGCGCGAGCGAAGAGCCCGCTCGTGCGCGCCGCGTTGCAGACCATCCTCGCCGATGAGATCGATCACGCGCGTGCTGGATGGGCGCACCTGGCGTCGGGTTGGGTGACAGCAGACATGAAGGCGCAGCTCCCCGAGTGGCTGCGTCGCATGCTCTCGGCGAAAATGCGCGAGCTGGTGGAGGACGAAAGTCCGCTCCCAGGCGAGGCGTTCCCCACGCACGGAATGCTCTCTCGCGCCGACACCCGCGTGATCGTGCGCGCCACGCTCGACGATGTGATTTTTCCCGGGTTCGCCGCGGCGAACATCGATCCTTCGCTCGCGCAGGCCTGGGCCCGCGACGCGCTACCGACGACAAGCTCCAGGTAAAACTGCTGCCGCCAAAATCGCGATCTCCGGCAGCGGTGTTAGAGCAGTTGCATCGAAGCTTTGCGACGCAGAGTCTCGAAGCGCTTGGCCAGTTCGTTCGTCTCGATGTCGAAGCGCTCGTGAATGACGAACGGATCGCCTTCCCGGAGACGAAACACGAGCGCGTGAGGTGGCTCGAACGAGACGGTCTCGACTTCGTCCCATGTCAGAGTCGTGCCTTTGCCGTTTCGCTCGAAGGTCACCCCATCAACTCGCGCGGCCAAGAACGCGTCGTTACGAAACGCGCGCGACAGACCCCAAAGAGCGATGACTGGACCCGCCAGCACGCATGCACCCGCGCAGATCAAGCCGATGGTTTCGACCCAATGAGTCGTGCGACCGATGATGATGCACGTGACGGCGATGGCAGGTCCGAGCGTGAGTACGAAGGCGCCAAGGAACAATGGCTTGATGATCGCTCTGGCACCCGCGACGCGATGCCACTCCACGATCGGTTTTGCCTTCAAAGCGCTGGTCATTCAGAGGGGCGCGGGCGCGAGGCCGCGAGTGTTGCGCGGTCGTCTTTAGAGCGGACCCATCGGGTCGCCGCACGTACCATACGCCTTTGTGAGTCCCCAGGTGGCGATGTTGGCGTTGCCGCAGGCACCCGCGTCGCCGCACTTGTTGGCCTGCGCGCTGCCGTTGGGATCGCAAAGCGTGATGTGATCTGCGCCCGTGCAGGTCGCGGAGCACGCGCCAAGGGCGGGGTCGACCGTCGCGTCGAGACAGCAGACGTCATTGTTGGGGCAGTCGAGTGCCTTTGCGCACTTGAGGGCAACATTGCCTTGGGCGCATGTGCTGCCGTCGCCACCCGTGCACGTCAATGTTGGGCCAGTGAGGTTAACGCAGCACGATTCGGACGGCAGCGAACAGGACTGGTTTCCGCATACGAGGGTGGTTGCACCTCCAGCATCTGAGCTCGCGTCAGCCGCGGAATCTGCTGCGCCATCAGGCGTGACACCTGTATCAGTAGCGCTCGTATCAGCCTTGTTGCTCGTGTCACCGTTCACGTTGCTGTCCGTGGTCCCGTCGATTCCGCCATCGACTGGGGCGACAGTCTCTGGATCCGAACTACACGCGCTCACGATCGCGGTCGCGACGAAAACAGCTGACCCTGCAATCCAGAATCGACCCATAAAGAACCTCCCATTTGAAAACTAGGTGCGGACTGGACCCAGGCCAACAACAAATCACCCGTGGCCGCGAGGCATGTGCCAATCGCCGCTTGCCTGAATCCTTCGATAGTAAGGGGTGGACGCGGATTGTACCAGGGGATTTAACCTCCTGATCGCTGAGTCCGGCTGATTGTTGGGGGATGAACAAACAGCCGACTCACCTCGACACGGAAGACGAGCGCTCCTCCGGTAAAAAATATCCGCTCCGCATCGACTCGCGCAATCGGTGCGATCGCGAGGCAATCAGGCCCGAGACGGCCAAGTGATAGGCGATTTTCTGTGAGGCTGATTTCCAAACTATTGTGGCTTGCATGCCCAGCTTCGACATCGTTTCCAAGGTCGCATGGCACGAGGTTGAGAACGCTCTCAACCAAGCGCAGAAGGAACTCGCGCAGCGCTTCGACTTCAAAGACACAGAGACTGAGGTCGTGCGCAACGAAGAAGGCATCGAGGTGCGCTCGTCGAGCGAAGACCGCGTGAAGGCCGCGTGGACCGTGCTGCAAGAGAAGCTCATCAAACGAAAAGTGAGTCTCAAGAGCTTCGACGAGCAAGATCCCGAGAAGACGAGCAAAGGCGGGGCGAAGATCCAAGTGAAGATCAAAGAGGGGATCGAGGTCGAGCCGGCCAAAGAGATCGTGCGCCGAATCAAAGACGCAAAGCTCAAGGTGCAAGCGTCGATACAAGAGCAGCAGGTGCGCGTTACCGGCAAAAACAGGGACGATTTGCAGGCCGCGATGGCGCTCGTGCGCGCAGCGGGAATGAACATCGAACTGCAGTTCGTCAACTTCAGGGACTAGAACGCGTGAAAAAAAAGAAGTCGGCGACGGCACGTCCGGAACCCGGGCGCGTGGTCAACACACGAAAATTGTTCGGCACAGACGGCGTGCGCGGAGTCGCCAACGAAGCGCCGATGACGCCCGAAATCGTGACGCTCCTCGGACGCGCCATCACCGTGGTCGCCGGTCGCGGTAAGCCGCATGCGCCGCGAATCTTGATCGGCAAAGACACACGCTTGTCTGGGTACATGATCGAGAGCTCTCTCTCTGCCGGCATCTGCGCGATGGGTGGTCGCGTGATCCTTTGCGGTCCCGTGCCCACTCCTGCGGTCGCTCACCTCACGCTCGGCATGCGAGCAGACGCAGGCATCGTGATCAGCGCGAGTCACAATGCGTATCTCGACAACGGCATCAAAATATTTGGCAGCGATGGCTTCAAGCTGCCCGATCAGACCGAAGCAGAAATCGAAGCGCTGATGGAGGACGGCGGCGTGTCGATGAGCGCTCGTCCGACAGGCCCCGGTATTGGTCGCGCAGAGAAGATGGAAGACTCACGCGGCCGCTATGTGAGCTTCGCCAAGAGCACGTTTCCGAGCGATTTGTCTGCGGACGGTGTGCGAGTGGTGATCGACGCCGCCCATGGTGCAGCTTACAAAGTGGCGCCGATGGTGTTCACCGAGCTGGGCGCGCACACGACTGCGATCGGCGTCAAACCCAACGGCGTGAACATCAACAAAGACTGCGGCGCGCTGCATCCGGACTACGTGCGCGGCGAAGTCGTGAAGCGCGGCGCACAACTCGGCATCGCGCTCGATGGCGACGCGGACCGGTTGATATTGGTCGATGAAAAAGGCCAAATCGTCGACGGCGATGTCATCATGGCCATGTGCGCAAAGGGCATGCTCGCGCGCAATGCGTTGAAGAAAAAAACGGTGGTAGCCACGGTCATGAGCAACCTCGGACTCGAGCGCGCGCTCAGCGACATGGGAGCAAGATTGCTGCGGACGCAAGTCGGCGATCGATACGTCGTCGAGGCCATGCGCGCTGGCGGATACAATTTTGGCGGCGAACAATCCGGGCACCTGGTGTTTTTGGATCACGCGCAAACAGGCGATGGCGTCGTGGCGGCGCTGCAAGTGCTCGCGCTGATGCTGCGCGCGAACAAGCCACTATCGGAGCTCGCGTCGAGCGCAATGACACGCTTGCCGCAAGTGCTCGTGAACGTGACGCTCAAAGCACGCAAACCGATCGACGAAATGCCCAAGCTCGCGTCTCTCTCCGCGAAGGTAGAACGCGAACTGGGAGATGAAGGTCGGCTGCTGGTGAGATGGAGCGGCACCGA
>JAYVXK010000781.1:0-4721 GCA_043785265.1 Myxococcales bacterium
CAATCACCTGGAGTGATCGAGTGGGCAAACCGTGCGGCGTTGTTCTCGCGCATGGTGAGTCGCGCGTACCCTTCAGGCAATGCGCCGCCCGACGTGGCCAAGGCACTCGCTAGCGCATGGGATCTCGCTTCGCGCGCAACACGTCTCGAAGGCGAAGTCGCGAGTCATACGCGCAAGCTCGAGTCTTTGGAGCGTCGTGGTCGAGCCTTGCGCGCAGAGATCGGACGCAAAGTCGAAGAGCTCGCCCACGAAGAGTCGCGCGCGTTGCGTGACGCCGCCGCCGAGCAACAAGAAGCAGCGCGCTTGCGCGAGCAACTGCAAATCGCTGAGAAAAATGCGGCTACCGCGCGTCAACAGGCAGACACCGCCGCTCAGCAAGCGCCTAGCCCTCAACACCGCGCGATCTTCGAACGCAGCGGTGCGGCGCTCGCACTGGTCGACGCTCGACGTGAGCAACTTGCGGAGCGTGAGCAAAAGGCGAGCGTCAAAGATGCTCATGCACGAGACCTCCGTCGGCAGATCGAAGAGCTGCGTGCGCAACTGTCGCGCTACGCAGAAGCGCTCGAAGAGGACCTCGCTCAGGGTCGCGAGAAGGTCACCGGCCGGACACGCGAAGGCGTGACCTTCGAGAAGTCTTTCAGCGAAGCGTCTACACTTCTCATCGCGCACCTCAAAGGCAAAGCCGAGGTTCGTGATCTCATGCAGGACCTGATGACCGGCCTATCGACTCCGCAGGGAAATGCCCCACGAACACCCGGCGCGGAGAGTCGCGGTCCGTAACTTGCTCTGGATGCCGGGATGAGGTGGGAATCATGATCCGGATGCCAACGTGTGCCGCGCGGCGTGTTTTAGCCGCATTTGCGGTCGTACTGTCGATGGGCTGCGGGACGACTGTAGACGACGTGTTCATTCCCGAGGACAGCGGCAAAGACACGACGACCAAAGACGTCACGACCGACACAGCCATCGTCGATGCAGCCAAAGACACGAGCATCCCAGACACGAGCGTTGGCGATACGAGTGTCTCAGACGCGAGTGACGGGGCGATCGCAGACGCAGACCCCGACGCAGACGATGGCAGCGCGATCGACGGCGGCGCTCCCGACGCGAGCGTTTTGTGTGGCCAAGCGCAAGGCTTCGGTTACGCGAGCTCGGACGGCGGTTGCGGCACCGGCGAGTCGTACGCGTGCAGCGCAGACAAGTACGAGTTGCTTTGCGAGTGCCCCGCTCAAACCTGCACATGCAAGAAGAACGGGGTCCAAGTCAGCGCGATCAAGTTCGCAGGTTGTCCCGGTTGCAAGCAGCCGAACTTCGCCAGTGTCGCGAGCGGGTGTGGCGTTCCCTACTGATCGCGAAACCGGCTAAAACGTGCCACTTACGCCGCTGATCGGGCCGATCATCGGAACAACTCGCACGGCTTGAGCGGCAGGCGTCTCATGCTTCTTGCCGCTGAGGATCAACCCGGTGATGAGAACCACCACGCCGACTCCGCCCACGATGAATCCAACGGTCGACACGGTCGCCATCGTTCGCGCGCTCGAAAGGTCTCCGGTGTAACTCGGGCCGCACACGAATTGACTGTCGGTTGGGCTTACGTTCACGCAGTGCGACTTGACGGTCGACGCCTCTGAGAGTGCAAACGCGCCAGTCACCGCGCCAACAGCGACACCGATCCCTGTCGTCGCGATCCCGACCCATACGAGCGGCGAGGTTGAACTCGTCGGCGGGGGGGGTGCAATGACAGGCGGTGGAACGGTCTTGGTAGGCGGGACAACGGCAGGCTCGGTAACGCGCGGTGCGGTTGGCGCTCCCAGTGTGAGAATCAGGTCTTTGGTTTCGCGCTCTCCGAGGGTGATTGTGCCCTCTGCGTGCCGACCGTCGTCGGTGTCCACGGTGCCCGTGTGGTTGCCCGGATTGGTTTGGCGCGAGACACTGAGCGCGGCTTGCGGAACGATCACGCCATCGAGTTTGATGGTGGCCTCGTGGTCAGCGAGCCCTTCTATGGCTATTTTCACGTGCGGAATGCGCGGCGCAATTTGAAGCGCAAGGCCCTCGGCTTCGGTTCGCGCTTGCGCTGATCGTGTGGTCTCGTTTGGTGTTGGCGGCAAACGCGCGACTGCGAGCGCTGCTTCTCGAGCCTCGACGAGCTGCCCAAGTGCGAGGTGTGCTCGGGCGAGACTGGCTCCGATGACTGGAGTCTGCGCGAGGGCCCACGCCGCCGAGAGTTTCTCTTCTGCCGTCTTCGCGTCACCTACGTCGAGAGCATCTGCGCCTTGTTTGAAGAGTTCGCGCGCGGTTGCCACGTTCTGCGGTGTCTCGGGCGCGGCATGCACCTCGGGCGCAAATGCGAGCGCTCCCAACACGAGCGCGCAGGCGCTACCAAATCTCATCATGCTTGCTCCCAGTGGCACTCGGTGCGGGCTTTGCGCTCGCGGGTGGTTTCGCGCTCGCAGGGTGTTTGATCGTTGGCTCCACCGACGCGACGACCGTGGGTATCGATGGAAGCGAAGACGCCGTTGGTTCGCTCGATGCGCTTGCTGACACACTGGGCGCGGTGCCCGTTGCCAAAACGAGCGCGGCCGCGCCGATGTCTCCCTTGGGCGTGACCTGCGGGCTTTTGGTCAACCATACGACGCTGCCAATCGCGATCGCGGCAACGAGCGACGCGACGACGATCGCTGCGATCGGCTTCTTTTTGGCCGGTTCGCGCGCAGCAGATCGATCGCCACTCGATGTGGCAAATGCCGTTTCGCGGAGAGCGATGTCACCGTCGGAGCTGACTACGACGCGCTGTGGTCCAGAAACGGAAGCGAGCGAGTCGCGCGGAGAGGTCTCGGGGGCTTCACCGAGCGCGACGCGAAGCGCACTCGACAACTCGCGCGCGGACTGAAAGCGATTGACCGCGTCACGCGCGCACGCTTTGGCAAACCACGCGTCGAGGTCTTTTGGCAAGCCAGGGTCGAGCACAGACGGTGGCGGCGCGATGCCGTCGTTGACGATGATCGCGAGCGCGCTGACTGTGTCGGCCACGAACGGCAAGGTGCCCGTGAGCGCCTCATAGACGACCACGCCCACAGCCCAAAGGTCGCTGCGAAAGTCGATCTGTTTGCTGTTTCTGAATTGCTCGGGGCTCATGTAAAACGGCGTGCCCAAGCTCTCGCCCGCCATGGTCGAGCGCCGATTGCCAGTCGTTCGATTCGTGAGCCTCTCGGTTTTTGCGATGCCGAAATCGAGCAGCTTGACGAACATGTCGCCGCCCTCGCTCGCCAAGAAGATGTTCTCGGGCTTGATGTCGCGATGGATGACGCCTTTGTCGTGCGCGCGCTCGAGGGCTTTGCAGAGCTGCGAGATGATCGTGCTCACCACATGCGGCTGAAGCTTGCGTTCGGCAGCGATGCGATGCGCGAGATCGGTCCCCTCGAGCAGCTCCATGACGATGAAGGGCACCTGCGTGTCGGTGAGCCCATAATCGTAGATCTTCACGACATGCGCGCTCTTGACCTGCGACGACGCTGCTGCTTCTTGCGAGAAGCGTGAGCGGGCATTTGGATCATTGGCGTAATCGCCCTGGAGGAACTTCACCGCGACTTCGGTGCCAAGAGCGAGATGCTCTGCGACCCAAACCGCGCCCATGCCGCCTTCGCCGAGTGGGCGAAGCAGTCGCACATTCGCAGTGACGCTGACTCCGGGCTCTAGTTTCACGACACGCTTTCGATGGTTGTTGCGATCATCTCAGCTCTTGTGATCGACTTGCGCAGAGCACGCCACCTTGGACAGTGCAGGCGCTGTTACCAGGATACCGCAAGTGGCTGCGGGCTGTCGGAGTTACCTGGGCCGATGGTCGATTGTTCGTTCGAGCCCCAGCAAAGCACTTGACCGTCAGTCTGAAGCGCGCACGAGAAATGTCGGTATGCCGCGATTTGCGAGACGCTCGTCAAACCCACAATCGTGCGCGGAGCGACGATCCCCGCTTGCGTGACGCCGGTCTGCGCGTGATCGGACTGGCCCCAACACGTCACGGCTCCTGCGGGGTCGACGGCACAAGAATGCCGCCAACCGATCGCCACTTGAGGTGTGTAGTTCGTTGGCAGAGGCAGCTGTTTGGCAGTCGCCCAGACTGCATCTGGATCCGCCGGCCACAGCAGTCCAGTTTGAGCGCGGTTGGCTCCCCAGCAAAAAAAGTTTCCATTCTCGTCGCGCACGCAACTCGCGTAGTCGGCCATGACGAGGTGGGTCTGATGCGATGGCGAGGCTCGAATCGAGGACGTTTGGCATTCGTCATTGGCGCGCCTGCCATCGCCCAGTCCGCCATACACGCTCGAGCCGAAGCAAAGAATCTGGTCGTCACTCAAGCGCAGGCAGGTGTCGTCCCAGCCCACGGCGATTTCCAAAACTTTTGGTGAGCTGTAGAGCAAGCGTGGCGCTGTTGGGAAGCTCGGCAACGATCCCGCGTCCGCGTCGCAGCCAAGATCGCCATAGGTGTTGTTGCCCCAGCAATACACGCTGCCATCTTTCAGGCGCGCGCACGCACCGCTCCCGTTGGCGCTGAGTTCGACGGCTTTGGCGGGAAGCGTCACCGCAATCGCGGATGCTTTGCCGCCACCGGCGACGCCCGCTCCCCAACAATAGACCTGCTCGTCGCTCGCGAGCGCGCAGCCAAAGTCGACACCCATGCCGGCACTGACGACAGGCAGGTTGGTTGGAATGACCGTCACTGGTGC
>JAYVXK010000782.1:0-4720 GCA_043785265.1 Myxococcales bacterium
ATCGAGCCGATTCGTTTCTCGCTGATGAGAATGAGTACGTCTTCGAGTTCGACGACCATCTTCTCGGGGTTCGTCACGAAATACGGCGATAAAAAGCCGCGATCGAACTGCATGCCTTCAACAGTCTCGAGCTCGTCCTTCATGCCGCGAGCTTCTTCGACGGTGATGACACCCTCTTTGCCGACCTTCTCCATTGCGTCTGCCAGCATGTCGCCGACGGTCTTGTCGCCGTTTGCGCTGATGGTGCCGACCTGCGCAATGTGCGCTTTGTCTTTGGTCGGGATCGATTGCTTCTTGATCTCGGCGACCATCGCGATGACAGCTGCGTCGATGCCGCGCTTGATGTCCATCGGGTTGTGACCGGCTTCGACGAGCAGGAGGCCCTGCGTGTAGATCGACTGCGCGAGTACGGTCGCGGTGGTGGTGCCATCGCCGGCCTTGTCGCTGGTCTTGCTGGCGACCTCGCGAACCATTTGCGCGCCCATGTTCTCGAACTTGTCTGCAAGCTCGATCTCTTTGGCAACCGTGACGCCGTCTTTGGTGACGACTGGCGACCCGTAGCTCTTCTCAATGACGACGTTGCGACCTTTGGGGCCGAGAGTGACTTTCACTGCGTCGGCGAGCATGTTGACGCCTTCGAGGATCGCGCTGCGTGCTTTGCGGCTGTAGACGATTTGCTTCGCGCTCATGGGTTCTGTTTGCCTCTGTTCGGGTACGGTTGGGCGGGCTGGCACTCTCACTGCGCGAGTGCCAAAAGTCCGCGCGCAAGGTAAACTCCTATGGCCAAACGTCAAGGGTGGACCGGCAAATCTATGGTTTGCCTTGATAAGCCCGTCCCCACCTCGACCGTAGCCGCGGATCGTAAGCTTGCTAACGATCGCCGTTTCCGTCGCGTGCATGTTCTCCTACTCGATCCACTCGAACAGCCCTCATCTTCGCTGGCCAGGGCACTCGTCAGTCGTCATGGTTCGAACGCGTCCGGACAGAGGCGGTCCTTGACATGAAAGCGCGCGCGACTAAGGTGCGCCACGCGTTTAGCCAGTGCTCAAGTGGTCTCTTTTGGGGGATCGTCTAATGGCAGGACGACGGTTTCTGGCGCCGTCTATCAAGGTTCGAATCCTTGTCCCCCAGCCACTCGCTTTGCTTGCTTCGAACACCCACGAAAGTCCCACATCGATTCAAATGGCCCCATCGTCTAGCGGTTAGGACACTGGCCTCTCACGCCGGTAACATGGGTTCGATTCCCATTGGGGTCGCTACGCGACTGGTGAGATACGGCGGGAACGCAAAGCGACGATCAGTTCGGGACTGGTGGCACGACGACATTGTTGATCGGTCGCACGCTGGCACCAGCGGGATACGCATAACTGGACGCGCTGTCGTAACCCCAGACGGTGATTCCCATCGGCGCGTCGCTCTTGATGGTGTGCAGGCCGTTGTCGCATTTGCCAACAGGCGCGCGCGCGTGCTGCACGTCGACGTGGGTGTATTGGTAGCCACTGCCCCCTATGGGTAGCCAGCCACCGACCTTGCCGAGGCAATCGAGCGTGACGTCTTTGTAGGTTCCGTCCGTGGCCTTTTTTCGGACCAACGCCAGATCGGTGTACCCATACGTCGGATCGGTGAAGAAGATGTACGAGTTCAAGAACTGCGCAGGCGGAACGACATTGACGGTCTCAGGGCCGCCGACATTGAAGTCCGTGGCCTCGTTGCCGACCGCCGCGTACTCGTTGCCGAGCGCTTGGATCGGCGGGATCTGCTGGTGTGCGGCATCGCAGTCACCACCAGGCCGATGCGCCGCCAAATAGAACGGATGCATGTTGTCTTGTGATTGGATGTGCAGAGCCCCGGGTCCGTCGAACTCGACCAACTGGCCGAGTTTGAGCGTCTTGGGCGCGCCAGAAACCGGCGGATCGTACGTCAGGGTCGTCCCATTGACCGCCCCGAGAATGCGCCACTTCGGCGGGTCCGAATGCACCATGCAAAAGTGCTCACCCCAGACACCGATGGGATTGTTCGACTGAACGATGCTTCCGGAAAGGTCGTTGCCGGTGTTGTCCGGGAACTCCATCAAGTGGATCGTCTGCCCCTTGTTGATCGAATAGGTGATGGGTGATCCTTTGGTCGCTCCCGCAACGCCGTTTGCAGCTGTGATGTTGGCCGCGGGCAGCACGGTGACCTTCGTGTTGTCTTGTTGAGCGACAAAGTCGAGGCCAGGCGGGAACGATGGCGACACTTCGGACATCGTCACGGCCACGTAGTTGGTGTCCCACGCTGTGGTGGGCAGGAGAAGCGTCGCGCTCGAGATGTACGAGGTCGCCCCGCCGTATGGATAGATGTCATAGACCAACGCAGGCACGCTGGTCTTGATCTCCATCGCATGGCCGATGTTCGTGCCGTGCAACACCATGTCTTCGTTTTCGACGGCAGCCTTGACCGTGGAAGGACAGTTCACCTTCAATCCGCCGCCACCCTGTGTCTGGTTCAAAAAGACGATGGCCATGTTGTTCGGCGGAATGCCTGTCGAGGGGATGGGTTGGTAGGTGATCGAGGCGCCAGAGCCCTTCGGAATGTACGAGTATGGCGTCGCGTCGATCGTCGTGCCCTTCCAAACGAGCGTGACTTTCATTGGCGCAGTCCACGTGTTGTTCACGAACGCAGCGAAGCAATTGCCAGGCGCTCCACCGCTGGAATAGCCGGAGTTCCAGCCGTCAGGTGGAAGCGTGTAGTAGTCGCAGCCGATCGAACTCTTGTTGGCCGCCGCCGCATCGCACGCGGCCACGCACCCAGTGGGTCCGCACCCCAAGTCCCCAGTGCACGTCTGGACGAGTTGCGGGTTGTCGCCGCACGTCAGGATGTCGTGCAGGTCGCCGGAGCACTGCGTGCAACCAGTCGGCGCGTCGGTGCCCGCCTCTCCCCCTAAGAACGGGTCGCCACTGTCGTCGGTGGGGACTCCGGAGTCGTCGGTGAAGATTGGGAAGGTTCTGTCGCCCTGCCCGCACGCAACTCCCAGAGCGGTCGCACCGAGACAAAGCAAAGGAATGCAAATAGCAATGGAACGCATGCCCTCATGATGCGCGCCAAGCCGGCCGCTGTCGATCTCGGTTGGTGAGAGTCGCTCGATAAAGCGACGTCAGGGGCAGGGTTTGGGTCCTACGGGATCGTTTTGCACGGTTCCCAAGGACACTGCGGTCGCCTCGAAGCCAATGCCGATCGAGATGGCGTCGCACGTTTTGGTGGGGTCTTGCGTGCCGTCTTGCAGAATGTCGCTTGCTTGAGCAAGTTGCGCCGCGATTGAGTCCCAAGCCGAACCTGAGCACAATGAGGCAGAGAGCGCACCCGCGACTTGGTGGAACGCGTCGACGAACTCCGTGGTCTTCATCACTCCAGAGACAATGCCCGTCGACGCGCCCGAGTTGTCGGCCGCGACGTCAGCGTGAATTCGCAGCAATCGTATCGGCAACGACAGAGCGATGTTGCCCGCGCCCAGGGTGAGCACAGAGACGCCTGGCGCTTGCGCAGAGTCGTACGCGCGCGCTGCCATCAGTCCTTTTGCGAAAACAATGAGCGGTTGGTTCACGTCATTCGCGGTCACGCTCTGAGAAGAAACAGACCGCAAATCGCTGCCATTCCAGAGCGGCTGACCGCCAAACGGCATACCCTTGTACATGCTCCCCGAGAGCACCGAGTAGTCAGGCGCTGTGCCAAGACCGGCGATCCGAACGAGCAGCGTTCCCTGCCCACCCTCGATCGCTGCGCTCGCCTGCTTGGAAATATTTTGCCCGCTCACGCTCTGCAAGACGGGGATGATGTTGGACCCGAACGAATTGTCGATGCCGTTGTTGCCATCGATTTGAGCGCTGGATGGCGCGCCTTGCACGCGCTGGCAGACGTCAGTCGACTGGCCCGTCGTGACCTTGCCGTCGATGTTGTCGCCGTACGGCTTCCACGCGCTGTTTGCCTGTACGAACTGCCGATCCGTGTCGCCTAGGAAGATCTTGCGGAACGCGAACACGGGTGGACACACCCCTCCATCGCACGCGAGCGGTACGACGTCGGGTCCTGCGTCGACAGGTGCGTCACTTGGGGCGTCTTTGGTTGAACTCTCGCTCTGGGATGTGTCGAGCGAGGTGTCTTTGCCGCCGCCATCATCGGGCGTCGTGTTGGCTTGATCGCCACCGCAGGCGACGATGATCACGACCGGTAAGAGAATGCCAAGAGTTCGCATGTAAGCCTCCGCCGCAAGGCGTAGCAGACAATGACTAGTTGATCACGCGCAGCGAGCCACGCACGACACCGTAGCCGCCGTCCGCGCGAAGAGTGCGCCACGCTTGCTCGGCATCGCCCTGCCCGCTCGTCAGCTCTCGGTAAATCTGCACGATTCGCGCGACGTCGTCTGCAGTCTCTCGGACGAGCTCGATGCGAAAGCGTCGCACGCCGAGGTCTCGCAACTGGGGAATCATCGTCGCCGCGCTCTGCGGTCGCGCATGAAAGACCGTGTTGCGACATCCGACGTCCGCGATGACGGGATGATGATCCATTCCTGCACGATCGCGCAAAGAGATCTGATGACGATCGCATGGTCGACCGCATGTCTTGTGATCGCGCCCCTCCGAGAGCAACGCGGCGAAGAGACAATGCTCGTTGTGAAAGAGCGGCATCGGATGATGAACGACGACCTCCGCGAATGGACCAAAGCCCTCCGCGAGCAGCGCGCCGA
>JAYVXK010000783.1:0-4717 GCA_043785265.1 Myxococcales bacterium
AGTATCGCGCGTCAGCGACTCGAGCGCAGACCTGGCCATCACCGCTTGGTCGGAGTTCTCGCCTCGCCACCCGTGCGACTCTGCGATCAGCAGTTGCAAAAAGCCGAGATCGTCGCCGTGGGCACCGCACGCGATGCCGCGCCGCGCGCGAGCGATGACCGAGACCAGGTCATTGCCCTCGAGCGCCTGAACTGCAGCTCGGCGATACCAGGCAATCGCTCGCGTCGGTTCGGCCCCGCGCTCGAAGTGTTCGGCGAGTGTCATCGCATCAGGTTCACCATGCGCCTCGAGCCAGGCTGCAGCAAGCCTGTGACCGGTTGTTCGATCGGCGTCGGTGAGCATGGCATAGGCAGCGTCCCGCACGAGTCCATGACGAAACACGAACTCGGCTTCGTCACGGAAGCGCGAGGACGCGCGTCGCCCGATGACCTCGAGATCCACGAGCTTGGCGAGCTTCGCGTCGAGATCGGTGACACCACGCACCAGCGCATCGAGGCCACTCTTGCCGAACACTTCGCCAAAGACGCTCGCCGCACGCATGATTTTTCGCGACTCCGCGTCGAGTTGCTCCAACCGTGACTGGGCCATCGCCAGCACGGTCTCTGGGAGCGCGTCACTCCGACCCTCCGCAACGGCGCGGATCAGCTCCTCGAGATAGAACGCGTTGCCTGCGGCGCGCTCGACCAACCGGCTCACTGTGCTTGGCGGAGTGGTAGTCCCGAGCACATCGACGACCAGCCTCTCAGCCGCACTACGCGTCAGTTCTGGCAAGCGAATGACCTGCATTCGTCGCCCCGCCCAGAGGTTCGGAAATAGTTCGTGCACCTCAGGCCGCGCGAGCGCGAGGACCAGCAGCGGCTTGTCGTGCAGCGATCGGAGCGCCGCATCGATGAGACGCACGGTGGGAAGATCGCCCCAGTGTAGATTGTCGAGCACGATCATCAGCGGCTCTGCTGCGCACTCAGCGGCGAGAAAGTCTTCCCATGCGCTCTGCATCTGATCGCCCATGAGCCTTGCGTCCTCGCGCGCGGCTCGCAACTGCGGACTCGCAGCATTCAAAGACGATACACTCGCTAGTTCGCCTAGAAATTCAGTCACGCGGAGCACGTCGCCCTCGGGCACGTGTCTCGCCACGCGCGCATGCAACTTGTTCTGCCGCACCTCAGGGGACTCGCCCACGGAAAGACCTGCCGCTGCGCGAAGCAGCTGTGCGAGCAGACCGAAGGGCGACCCAGCCGACATCGCGTCTCCATGCGCGTAGAGCATCTGCATGTGGGGCTCGGAGGCTTGGACCGCACGCACCAACTCGTGTCGCACGCGCGTTTTGCCGAATCCTGGGGGCGCGGTCACGAGCAGAGCGGTGGCGCGCGGCTCGACGAAGCACTCGCGTGCAGCAGAACTCAGCATCGCCAGCTCACCGTCTCGCCCAACGCATGCCGTCGGCCGCCCGAGGAGTAGTCGCGATTGACTGGTCTCTCGCTCACCTCGTAGCTCCAGGCTGCTGGCATCTCCTCCGACGTCGAAACGTGCATCCAACAAGCCTGCTGTGATTTCGTCGATGCGAATAGGCGGACTGCTGAGCGTCTTGGGGTCCATCCGTAGCAGGTGCGCGGCGCGGTCGAGCACTTGACCGATTGGGATGCCGCGCTCCGCCTGGCTTCGGCCCATCGCTACGGCGATCCGTGACGAAGGCAGCGCCACGCGCATCGCCAATGCACACCGCGCGGCATTCGCTGCCAAGTCCGTCGCAGCTTCCGATGCGCGAAAAACCACCAACACCGATCCGTCCGCGAGACGCTCGATGCGTCCTCCGAGGTGCCCCACACTGGGAGCCCCAGGCAATGCGATCTCAGCCAGAGTCGGCGCATTCTCGACGGCCTGCACGCGCTCTGCTTCGGCGAGTACGAACGCCACCAGCCTGCGCTCGTGACCAGTCAATGAGAGGGGGGCGCGGCTTGGTGAGACAGAGGGTCCTGCGTCGATCGGTCCAAGCGCTTCGAGCTGTTGTGCCACCGCATCCGCCGAGGGGCGATCACTAGGAAGCTTCGCGAGCATTCGCGCGACGAGGTCATCGAGGACCGCTGGAATCCCGGTACGCACTTCGCTGACACGCGGAACGTCTGCGCAAAGGATCTTCGCGAGGACAGCCATCACGTGTTCTCCATCGAACGCGGGCTGCCCAGTCAAGCACTCGAAAAAAACACAACCCAACGAGTAGACATCCGCACGCGCGTCGACCGCTCGGTTGGCGCTCGCTTGCTCAGGCGCCATGTACCCCAACGTCCCCACCGTGAGACCAGTCGCCGTCGCGAAGCGTGTCTGAGCGGCGCGAGCGATCCCGAAGTCGAGCACCTTGACCCTGGCAGACTGCTTGTCGACCAAAAACAGATTGCTGGGTTTGATGTCACGATGCACGACGCCGTGCGCGTGTGCGCGGGAGAGCGCGCGGGCCACGGATGCAATGAGAGCCGAGCTCTCGGCAAGTTCGAGCGGACCTCGCGCGAGCCGCGCAGCGAGATCCTCCCCTTCCAACCACTCCATCGCCAAAAAAAGTGTCGGCGACTCACCGTGAGCCACATAGCGGACGATCGAGGGGTGGTCCAAGTTCGCCAGCACCCGCGCCTCTCCCAGCAGTCGATCGCCATGCTCCGATCCATCGGCGGCCAGGAGTTTGACGGCAGCGTCGTGACCAGTCACTCGGTCGCGCGCTCGCCAGACTTCCCCCATTCCGCCTTTACCTGCGAGCGCCGCGATCTCGAAGCGGTCCCCCACGACGTCACCAGCGCGCATGGCTCACGCTGGTCCGCGTAGAGACTGCGGATGAAATGAGATGACGACGCATGGCGGCCATTATGTCCCTCATGGGCTCGATCGCTAAGGATTTCCCAACCGGCTCGGAGAACCCCGGATTCGCTCGCGTCTTGCGCGCGGTTTGCAAGGACAGAGTAAGATCGTCGAATGCACGTGTTTCGTTGGCTTGCGTGGGTGCCCATTGTCGCGATGGGATCGTGTCTCAAGCCGACGGAGGTCGAACTCGTCATCACGACAGACGTGCCGTGTTCGGACCTCAACGGCGTGACCATCTCGGTCGGACCGCTCGGCGAGAGTCTGGAGTCGGCACCTCCCTCGGCGACCGCGACGTGTCGTGATGGGAAGATCGGATCGATCGTGCTCGTCCCCGCTGCTTCGCTCGACCAGGGCGTGGGGATACGCGTGGTGGCTGGGTTTCGAGGATCGGTCGATCAGTGCCGGCCGCCGTATGGTCCCAAGTGCATCGTGGCGAGAAGGGCGCTTCGCTACATCCCGCACACCCCGCTCACACTTCCGATCCAACTCTCCGCGACGTGTGCCGGCATCCCCTGCGAGGCCAATTTCACGTGCGACAACGGCCGATGCGTTCCTGCAAAAGTCGACGGGAACAAGTGCGTTGGGAACGCCACTGACTGTCAGCCTGGGCCGGGAGGCTGGGCCGACTGCGGCGACATGAGTGTCTTTGCCAAAGGCTCGCCTTGGCCGATGACCGGAGGTTGTCCGACGCAGATCCGACGCACTCCCTATGCTGCTGCGACCAAACCCAGATTTCTCTGGCGGCTGCCCAGAAAGCTCGCGATGCCGATCGGATCAGAACCTGCGATCAGAGCAGACGGAACCATTCTGTTCGGCGGCATGGACGGGTACTTGTATGCCTACGTTGGGAAGACTGGCGCCCCAGCCGCAGCGCCTCTCGACTTGGCAGTCACCATTCCTGGAGGTGGCATCGGTGGCAACGGCGCGCTGGGTGCGGACGGCACGCTCACGATCTCAGGAGGCGAGCGGGTGTGGGGTGTCAACGCCTCCCTCACCTCGGCTCTCTGGACGTATCCGCTGGGCTCGTCGGACAGCTCCATCGGTCCGGGCCAGATCAGCTACCTCATCGTGGTCGACAAGGGCATGGCGTTTCTCATAGGGATGTCGCCCGCTGGCGCAGAGCTGATCAGAACGCCGCTGAAGACTCCAGCTGCGGGCTACGCGGCGCCCACCGTCGAACCCGACGGAACGGTCTACCTCGAGACCGGGGATGGATTCGTACACGCGATCGATACGCTGACGAATCCCACGAACCCTCGCTGGTCCACGAAGGTCGGAACTTGCACTCCACAGATTCTCTTCTCGTTTTGCACGAGCACCATCGCTTCGACGAACGGCAAGCTGTTCTTGATCAGCGCTCAACAACCTGCCCAGCCTCTCCTCATCGCGCTCGACGCAGCCACCGGACAGCCTCTCCCCGGTTGGCAGCACCCAGTATCCAAACTGGCCTTTCCGGTGATCGGTACGGACGGTACCGTCTACGCGAGCAGCCTCACCGCCGTCCAGGCGTTCGACCCAGCCTCTGGTGCGATGCTATGGGAACTTCCGCTCGGAGGCGTCGCGAGCAGCTCTGTTCTCGACGGAACCGGCGCGCTGATCTCGGTCGTGGTCGGAGGTCCGCTAGACGGTCGGCTCGTCGCGATCGACACGACGACGCACGCGGTGCGATGGGATGTAGACGCCTACAAGGGAACGACAGTCGTCATCGGCGGAGATGGGTCGGTGTTGATGGACACATCAGACGGCGATCTTGTGGTCCTTGGGTATTGAGGGGCCCCTCCAGCCCGAGCGGACCGCACGTCCTCGCGCGGCGAGGCTGCTACCTAAGAGATCCATCGGAGGTACCTAAGGACGCAGCCTCTCCGCGCTT
>JAYVXK010000784.1:0-4711 GCA_043785265.1 Myxococcales bacterium
GATGTCGAACTCGTTGTTGTCGAATAGTCCCATGGCAGCGGATGGGTCCACTGACACGACGTCGTGACCCATCGCAGAGAGCGCCGCGCTGGCGCTTTCACGATTGGCGCGATCATCGTCAATCAGCAAAATCCGGTACACAAAGGCTCCTTCCGTGCGCTATCCCGTTTCGGATACTCCCCGTAGTGTAGCCCTATATTAGGCATCGCCAACGCGCTCGCTACCGTCACCGAATGGTAACGCCTACATGAGCGACGAGGGGTCATTGGGTAGCGGGGAAGCGATGCAACTCGCGAGTCGTCGCGCATCGAGTGGATGGCACGATGATTGATGAGTGTGCAGTCGGAGGTGCCGACGATGATCACTACCCTGGAGAGAATCCTAGTCCCCATCGACCTCACGGATCGTTCCCACGCTGCGATCGAATGTGCCGTCGCGCTTGCGCAGCATTTCGACGCGGCCGTCGACATCCTCTACGTGTGGCGCATGTCAGACTATGTGCCTGAATCCTTGATTGCAGCAGCATCAGAGTCGGCGTTCGACACTTATGCCGCACATGAGGCGAGTCTGCAGCTCGACACCTTCCTATCGTCCGTGCCTCTGGAGAACATCCAGGTTCAAACGTGCTTGGCGTGCGGTGATGTGAGCGAGACCATTTTGGAGTTTGCCGCGAGCGAACACCACGACCTCATCGTCGTAGGCAATCCGGTCAAGAATCGATGGACGAAATTGCTCGGCGGGAGTGTGGCCGACTCTGTCATGAACAAAGCGCCCTGCCCGGTGCTCTCAGTGCGTCCGTCCACGAACGAACGATTGGAGGCGCACACATGACTCAGCAAGCACATCCAGCCTCGGGACTAGCAGCACTGCCGTCTCTGCAGTCATCCATCGCAGGACTCGTCTCGCGCAATGTCGTGTGCGTGCGACCCGAGATGAGCATCGACACTCTTCGAGAGATCATGCTCGACAGAGGAATTTCGGGAGTCCCAGTCGTCGACGACGAACGCAGAGTGGTTGGCTTCGTTGCGGCGACCGATCTGGTTCGTGGGAAGCACGATCGGACCGACTACAACGCGATCGACGACGTACTCTCACGCGACTCGCGCGACGACATCGTCATCAAGACTGACGATGGCGCGCAGACAGCGGCGGACATCATGTGGACGACTCCCTTCGAGCTGCCCGAGCGCTGCAGCGTGGGGCAAGCCGCGGCGTTGATGGCGCGCGAGAGTGTTCACCGACTTCCGGTCGTCTCTGACGATGGTCGCGTGGTCGGAATGGTGACGGCGCTCGATATCTTGCGCTGGATCGCAGGCGAGCGTCACGAGTCAGGAACTGTGATCGCACACGCGGCGGAAGGCCAGTTCGACCTCATCGACTCGTCCTCCGACTTCATCGCGTGTCAGGTTTCGCGCACGGGAACTCTCATCGCCGTGACGGCTGGTCTTGCCACGCTACTCGAAGTCCCGCAGCGAGAACTGCTTGGGCGTCCGTGGATCGACTTGCTAGAACCGGAAGACCGAGAGCGCTTTGCATCCAATACGACCTTCGAGGTCAAGCTAAACAGGCGCGACGGAACCCACGTCTGGGTCGAATGGACAACGTCGACCTGCCCGGACGGTGAGCGATTGTTGATTGGCCACGATGTCTCGGTGTCTCGATTGAGCGAGCGCAGACTGGATGCGTTCGTTGCGCTAGGCAACATTGCAGCGGAGTCGAACGGTCTGGTCGACGCGGGGCCTCTCATTTTGGAGACCCTCGCGAGGTGCGAAGGCTGGAGCTCTGCTGCGCTCTGGTGGGTAGATCAAGATGCTACCCTTTTGCACAGGCAGGCGAGCTGGCCCATCGTCTCACCGGTACCTCAGAGCCTCGCGCGCGGCGTCGGCTTGGCAGGACGCGTGTGGGAGCGAGCAGAGCCACTTTGGATGTTCGATGGCATTTCGAACTCGAGCGGCGATCACACGACGTGCGCGGTGCCGATACAAAAAGGCTCGACTGTGATCGGCGTGCTCGAATTGGTCGGCCCGCGCGGTCCCATCGACGATCAACTCACTCAATTGCTCGGGCACCTCGGGTCGTTGATTTCTAGATTGATGACGAGTCCAGGTGCTGCCCCTTCCTTGCTCGTACCGGCGGAAGATCGGCGAGCGGCAGCGGATCACTTGACACTGCTTGGCTCGTTGGCAGGCGGCATCGCTCACCAGATCAACAATGCGCTCACTCAAGTGCGCCTGAGTCTTGGTCGTGTTCTCACGTTCGAGCTGTCGCGCAAACCACATACCCCTTCTCGATTGCATCGGATCGAACTGTTGCAAAGCGTCCGGGAGGGATTTTTGATGGTGGAAGGTATCGCCAAACAACTCTCGAACTTTTCGCTCATCGACGACCATACGCTCGAACCGGTCGATCTCTCGGAGGTGTTGGACTCGGCGACGCGCGTAGTGGCCAATGACCTAGGTCATCGCGCGAGGCTGGTTTGTGCCTATGGCAGCATCGCGCCGGTGCTCGCGAACACTCAAGCTCTCAGAGGCGTCTTTCTCAATATCCTCATGAACGCAGCGCAGGCGATAGAGCCTGGAGACGCGAGTAACAACGAAGTGCGCGTGAGCACGCGGACCGATGCTTCGGGTCGAGTCGTCGTGGAGATCAAGGACACTGGACCAGGAATGCCTCCGGACATCCTTGGGAAGATCTTCGACCCATTTTTTACCACCAAGACCACGGGGCAAGGCATCGGACTGGGTCTGTCGGTCTCTCGAGACGTGGTGGTCAGGCTGGGCGGAGAGATCTCGGCAGACAGTACGCTCGGTCGAGGTACGACGATCCGTGTCGTGCTGCCAGCGAGTCAAGAACCCGTGGCGCGCACACTCGCGATGCCAGAGACCAGAGACGGTGCCGTGCGCCCGCGAAAAGGCGCCCGCGTTCTCATCGTGGACGACGATCGACCGGTGGCAGAGGCGATCGCGATGGAACTCGAGGAGCATGACATCGTCGTGGCAAGCGGTGGTCGCGAGGCCCTGGACATCTTGCGTCGCGACAAGAACTTCGACGTGGTGCTTTGCGATCTCATGATGCCGGAGATGACCGGGATGGAGCTGCATCAAACGCTGTCGAAGGTCGAACCCGCCCTGGCTGGGCGCTTCGTATTCATGACCGGCGGGGCGTTCACGTCGCGCGCGCAGCGCTTCTTGGACAGTGTCGTCAATCCACGAATCCAAAAACCGTTTCATCCAGGTTCACTTCACGCACTGGTGAGAAGTTTGGCGTCCCGCGCACAGGCTGAAAAACAAGGCGCAACCAACACATGAGGAGGTTCATCATGAGTACTCTTTCAGACATTCTAGAGACCAAGTCGCCTGTCATTCGGACGATCGCATCCACCGCTACTGTCTACGAAGCCGTCGACAAACTCTGCCGGTACCATGTCGGCGCTCTCCTCGTCACCGATGCGAACCTTCCTATTGGGATGCTCTCCGAACGGGACGTGATGGCCAGAGTTCTCCTCACGCAGGGCGAGCCTCTGCTAACGCGAGTGGCCAGTGTCATGACGAAGGGCGTCGTGTCGATCGACATCAACGCAACGCCCGAGTCTGCCATGGCGCTCATGAGAGACCGGCACTTTAGTCACCTCCCAGTCACGGAAGAAGGGAACGTCGTCGGCATTCTCTCGATTGGAGATCTCATTCGGTGGATGAGCAAACAACAAGACTGCGAGCTCCGTGCGCTGCGTGAATACGTATCTGGCCCAGTCAGCGACAGCGCTTAGAAGGGGGCTGTTTTTCGCCGATACCGGCGCGATCGCTGCGTCGGGGGTCGTCACCGTACGGGAGTAGCCGGTGCGAAAGCACGGCGACGTCCTCGCCCCGCCGCAGCGCTCGCTTGGTCTCGACGAAAACCAGCACCCTTCTGGGCGTTCCAAGAGGTTGGTGTTTTCGAGCCTGCTTTTGGGAGGGTGCTGGTACTGTTTGGGTTGGAGACTTGAACATGCAAAAGCTTTTGCTTCGACTGCCCGCTTGTTTCGTGATCGCGTCGGTGTTTGTGCTCGGGTCTGCTTGTGGAGATGATGCTTCTCCCCCCATTCCGCCGAACGACAGCGGCGGTGGAGACGGTAATCTCGGCGACGGCAACCCGGGCGGCGACTCTTCGCTCGATGCGAAGGCGGATGGACTGATCAACCAGGACGCAGCCGATTCGAGTGTTCCCACAGTCTACAATCATCTCTTCAATGGTTCGGTGAACGCGCTCGTTCACAACGGAACCTCGTGGTACGTCGGCGGCGGTTTTTACGGAGCCAATGTCGCTCCGGCTCCCCGCTTGTTGCCGTTGGACGCGAGCGGAACTCCCGTCACCAATTGCGTATTGCAAGGCGGTTTCGACGGTCCAGTCTTTGCGGTGGCGCAGTCGGGAGCGTCCATCTATGTTGGAGGTCGCTTCACGCGGTACCAAGGCAAGTCAGCCAACGCCATCGCGAAGATCGACAGCAGCACCTGTGCACTCGACACGACCTTTAGTCCGCCGAACAGCAACGGCTTCGATGCGGACGTGCGCGCGCTCGCAGTGTCTGGGACGTCTCTTTATGTTGGCGGACAGTTCGTCATGTACAGAGGCGTCGTCGACTCGGCAAATGCTCTCGCGAAACTGGACCTTACCAGTGGCACCATCGACACCACCTTTAGTCCTGTAGGCCCCACTGCGAATGGCTTCGACACTG
>JAYVXK010000785.1:0-4707 GCA_043785265.1 Myxococcales bacterium
TGCGCAGCGTGCGCGTGCTCGACTTGCCGAAGTGTTGGCAGAGCGCGAGAACGAACTCGACATTGCCAAGACCGAACTGCTTCATGCTCGCGATGACGGTGAGACACGTTTTCGATACGACGCGATCGCAGGTCGCGGTGACGCGATGCGCGTTCTGCTGCGACTCGTCGACCGCGTGACGACGAGCGATGTGCCCGTGCTGGTCGAAGGCGAGAGCGGCACCGGCAAAGAACTGATCGCCCGCGCGATGCACGAGAACGGTCCGCGCAGCAAACGCGCGTTCGTGAGCGAAAACTGCGCTGCAGTCCCAGAGCCGCTGCTCGAATCGACGCTGTTTGGCCATGTAAAAGGGGCGTTCACGGGCGCTTCGCAATCGCGATCGGGTTTGTTCGAAGTGGCCGATCACGGCACGCTCTTCCTCGACGAGATTGGCGAGATGCCTCTGTCGATGCAGACCAAACTCCTGCGCGTGTTGCAAGACGGCGAAGTGCGCGCGGTAGGCGGCGAGCGCATCCGCAAAGTCGATGTTCGGCTCATCGCTGCCACGCATCGTGATCTCGAAGCGATGGTCGCCGCGAAGACGTTTCGCGAAGACCTTTACTACCGACTCAATGTGATTCGCGTGCGTGTGCCACCTCTGCGCGAGCGTCCCGAGGATATTCCGCACATCGTGCATCATCTCGTGGGCAAGCATGCGCCCGGCAAACGCCCAAAAATCTCGCGCGTGGCGATGGAACGACTCGTCGCGTTTCCGTGGCCAGGCAACGTGCGGCAGCTCGAAAATGAGGTGCGTCGCGCGCTCGTGCTGATCGCCGACGATGCCGTGCTCGACGCGAGTGATCTCTCGATCGACGTCCAGCGTGGCGGTCCTGGTGCTGCACGCGAAGCAGGATTGGACCTCAAGTCGCGTGTCGATTCGCTCGAGCGCGATCTGCTGCGCGAGGCGTTGGACAAGACACGCGGCAATCAAACCAAGGCGGCGGAGCTGCTCGGATTGAGTCGCTTTGGGCTTCAAAAAATGATGAAGCGCCTCGGTCTCGACGCAGCCAGAGCGAAGTGAGCAATCCGCTCGCGTCGTAGCGTGACTCTAAGAGTCGCTGAAAAGGATTACGCCGCGTGGGCTCGCTTCACTTTCACCTCGGCAACCAATCCCGCTGCTTCGATTAGCTTGAGCACCCGATCAATTGTGATCTTCTGCAAACTGCCTGACAAGATGCCAGTGACGGCGCTTCGTGGAAGTCCCGAGCGTTTGGCTAGTTCGGCATGAGTGAAACCCTTCGCCGCGGTGGCTTTGATGACCGCCTCGATGAGCTGCGCCTTGATGACAGCTTCCATCCCGTGTGCTGGTGAAATACCAAGTTTCTTTGCTAGCTCACGTCCTGATGTCGCTTTCATTTCAGCACCTCTTTCAACCGTTTCTGCGCGATCTCGATATTTCGTTGTGGTGTCTTCTCTGTCGTCTTCTTGAAGCCGTGCAGCAGCACAACGCCCACCTTCGTCACCACCCCGTAAATGACGCGATACGCACCGGAGCGATCTCGAAGCCGCAACTCGTGAACGCCTGCGCCAATGCTGGGCATTGGACGTGAGAGCGGCATCGACAAGGTGTGTCCTACCTCCAAACGTGCGACTGCGTCAGCCAAGTCTTTCCTCACGACGATTGGGAAATCATCAAGCTCGTGCTGGCATCGTCGGTGGATTTCAAGCACGCTCGCCTAATGTCTCATAAGTAAGACCTTTGGTCGATGTCTATCTCGTTCGGGGCCGAGCGGCGCGAGATTTCGGCCTCCGAGCGTACCGACTTCGTTCCGGTGTTTGGAAGCGTCGTCGCGCGCTTCAATGCGAAGTGCCCGCCGTCGATCCCCGCTGGGTATTCGGGGTCGTTCTTCTGAATCGTCCGGAGTTCTTGCCAGGCCCGACGCTCGTCTGCGCGCGCGCCGAGCGGCAAACAGCGCTCTAGTGGAGCCGAGGGGGATCGAATCGCCCGCCACGTCCATGCAAAGCGTTGCCGATCGTCGCGAGAATGCCAGCACAGAAGCGACGAAAGGCGACGAGAAGCGACGACAGGTTTTGGCTTCCGTCGACCGTACTGACAACGCGATCCGCGCCGCGGCGAAGATCGCGATCAACGAAGGCGACCCAGACCGCGCGCGCGCGTTGCTCGATCTGCTCGATGCGAAGCCGCGTGGCGCAGTCCTGACGCTCGCAAAAGGAGCGCCGCGGTAGGAACTCGTGCGCCACCTGAGCAGACGCTGCGTTGACATCTCAACCTTTCGCTGGTCGCATAGATGCTGGAGGACTCGCCATGCATGGATTCTGGAGCGGTTCAGCGGTAGCTGCTGTTGCTTTGGGACTCGCTTGCACCGATCCCGTTCCACAGCCGGTCACCACCGGCGCAAAGGATACAAGCGTCACCACTAATCCGATGTTGGGGGAGCAGGCCGAGGTTAGTATCGTGCAAGCCGGAGGCCTCTTCCCCTCCCTAGTTTCCGGCTTCAACGACTTTAGCGTTGACTCTCACTTCATCTACGGACCGTCGCTCGCAGATCCGCAGACGCGCCAGGTCACGAGAGGCGTTTCACTCATGGGCTGGTCAACAAGCCTCGACGCCGGTGCGACCTACACCTATCACGGCAAGGTAAGCCCACCGCCTGGCTGGTCAGCGATTTGGGGAGACCCATCGCTTGCCGTCGATCCAAACAACGCTCAGGTTGTCTACTACGTGCAAATGGGTGCGAGCGACGATTCTTGGAACTCGGTGACTGGCAATCAGCAAGTAACGAGCCTCTCTCCAGGTCGAGACATCGTCGATGGCTTTTGCATCGCCCGCTCGACCGACGAAGGCATCAGCTTCGGCGAAGTCAGTTGTCACCGGGTTGGGACCGGTCCCGCGTCGGTTGATCGTACCGCGGTTTCTGTCGACTCGTCCGGTCGTGTGTATGTCGCACAGAACACTACGAGTGGCGGAAGCCAAACTGGCAGCGTTGTTTTTCAATCAGTTGGAAGTTGGAACAACTTCCAGCTTCTTCCAACTCCTCCCTTCTCTGGCCTCTCTGAACCTTCCCTCTTCACTGATCCCAGCGGAGACGTTTGGTTCGCTGCGCGCTCCGGTCGGGGCTCGTTCGGTGAGGACGTCAATCTGGGACGTTGGCCAACTGCAGATACTGGGTGGGACAACCTCGTAACACCGACACAGAACTGCGCCATGCAATTGGCGTTTTCGGATCCAAACTATGCGAGCGGAAGGAAGTTCAGAAATTCTCACACCTACGCGCTCGGGATCGCGCCAGACGAGCTAGGACAACTGGTGCTTCGAGGAGGGTGGCAACTCAATCGAGGGGACACCGCGAATCGCGACTACATCCAATTCTTTGAAATACCCGTTGGAGCGAGTTCGTGTTTCGCGCCAACGACTTGGAGCACCTTCAACGATAGCGGAAGACAATTTCAGATCTCTCTCGATCATCACAACCGCGGCGGCTCAGTATCGACGGGCGGCGCTGGTACCGTCTGGTGGGGGATCTATCGCACGACTCAGGGGGTCGCCGACCCGACCCAGCCATTTGTCTGGACTCAAGCGGTGCAGGTGAGCAAGTTTGGGGTTAGCAACCGCAATCTGATATCGCCACAGTTCGTCACGCAGCGAAGCTCGTTTGTGTGTCCCCGACACGAGAATGGCTCACCAGACTACTACGGCGACTACATCGGTATCACCCAGATTCGAGACACCAGCGGTCTGTGGTGGGCGGTGGCGAACTACTCGTATTCTGCGAACGTACCGCCCTGCGACGCACAGACTCCATTTCTCGGACGTCCCACCAACATCTGGTCTTCGCGATGGTAGCGCGACTCGCCACGATCACGCTGATGCTCTGTGCGTGTGGCGGCGATGTCACCAACGCTGCAGATGCCTCCCTGGATGCCAACGATCGAGCAGACTCTGACGGCGACGTTTTGTTTCCGCCGGTGGACGCATCGGGTAGGGACGCTGCTCAGCCTGATGCGATGAAGCCCGATGCCAACTACGCGCCAACGTGCGGCGACGTGGGAAAGTTCATCGGCTTTGCGACCTGCTGTGCGAACAAGTATTGCTCTGGAGCGTGTGATAACGGGCAATTTTGCTTTTGTGACGCCGCTCAGGGAGGTTGCCCATGGCCGCTTGTTTGCTGCGCCAAGCCTCCAGGCTGCGTAAGCGCAGAGTTATGTCAGCAATGGACCCGATGACGTCGAGTCGCTTGTTTCAACAGGAACGCGTGGTCGCCGTGTTGTGCTTCATGCTCATTATGGCGTGTGGAGGTCGAGCTGCAGATGCTCTTGATGCTTCGCTGACGGGCGATGGAGACACGGACGCAACAGTGACGGGCGTCGATGCTCGCAGCGACGTGTACGCGCACGATGGTGGCGTTGCGGTTGGTTTTGTCGTGGTGGATGGCGGGCGGGATTGCAACCTCCCCGACTCGTCGAATACGGCTGCGTACAATACGTGTTGCGCGGGGAGTGCGTGCACAGGGCAGTGCATGCGCTGGCTGGATGGGGGACCTCCTTTTTGTGGTTGCGCCGGGCTAACGACCGGTTGCCCAAGCGGGTATCTCTGCTGTCCTGGAGATAACCCAGAGGGCACTTGCGTGACCATGTGCCCAAAAGTTGGCGTCAACTGACACCCGAGGAGTGGAGCCGAGGGGGATCGAACCCCTGACCTCATCCATG
>JAYVXK010000786.1:0-4707 GCA_043785265.1 Myxococcales bacterium
TGCTCCAGCCGCGTCACGAGTCGAGAGCAAACTCGTTGTCGGACCGGATATGTCAAGAAGGCCGTCTCCGTTGAGATCGCCGAAATGTGGGTAGTCGGGGTTTTGATACGCAGGAAGTGGCGGCTGAGTAGTCTTCTTCCAATCGGGGGTGGCCCAACTAGGCGCAAAGGAAAGCTTAAGACTACTTGGCGGGTTGGTCGTGACACCGAACAGCACGCTCGGCGTCCCGTCGCCGTTCCAGTCACCGACCAGGGACATGGATGTAGGTGAAAGAAAATCGGTCGGGTCGACACTGCTATCGATGCTGTTGGGCATCGCCTTCAAGGACTGAGAGCACACTTGGCCGTTGCACGTGTTCTTTGTGTAGAGCACCTGCGCACCAATCGGTTGGCCGTTGAAGACGGTCGCTGGCACTGCGAAATCAGGAACTCCGTCTTGGTTGAGATCCATTGGCGTCATCGAGAAGAAATTGACGTTATAGGTTGGCGACGTACTGTTCGTGTCTCGCCAGGGGTAAGGCATGTCTCCTGTGGGGTGCACCAGTCCCCCTGGAGCTCGAGTAGAGTATCGCATGGTGATCGGAGACAACTCACTGGCCTGAGGACAAACGCCGCCCAGCATACCGCCGACTTCGACGCAGTTCGCGTCACGTGGGAAGAGTCGTACTCGCACCAGGAGTGACCGATTGTTGGCCACGCGAAGGTTGGTCGACTCGTACTCGAACTTGTACTGCCGGACCTGGTTGCGAGGCGTCGTGCTCGTTGCCGCGAACGGCATGCTTGCGACATCGATCCGCTGAACGCGTCGCTCGCGCTTCGCGTAGTAGGGATTGCTCACAAATGGAGCTGTGGGTTGCGTCTCGTATTCGATATGAACGTGATGCGCGTAGGTCGCGTCCTGCGCATCGCGCCCGGTTGGGGGGGTGTCGTAAACATCTGTCAGGTAGGGTCGAACCGACCCGTTGACGCGATTCCAGCGGTAGACCACATAGTTGATGGTCGGACCGTGAGCATCAAACTGTCGCACGAGGTTCCAACGAAATGGGCCGTAGCCAACGCCCGAGCACGGTGGGTGGACACACGCCTGCGTCGGAGAACTCTCGAACTCGAGAGCCGAAGTGTTGGATGGCTCGACGAGTGACACGCCAAATTCCGAAATCTCGCCGCTCGCATATTCGATGCGCCAGGTTCTCTGGTCGGGGGACACGAAGAAACGTCGCTGCGAGTCATCCACTTGGAGCTTGTAGTAGGTCCATCCGCCTGCCCAAGAGGGCATGATTTCATCGGATGGGCAGAAGCCAAAAGACACGACGCACACTGGAACGAGCGGCTGACCTGAGTAACTGAAGCGATCCGTTGTATCGTACTCCGGCATTCCCCAGAGTGCGTATCGCTGGAATACAGGAAAACCAAACGTCCAACCCTGACCTGCCTCGCCGTCAACATCTGCTTGATAGGTAAGCTCGACCGACGGCTGCGCTGAGCCGCGCGCATGATTCAGGGCAATCGGGATCGTGGCAGTGGGAAGACCTGTCGTCGGACCCACCGCGACTCCTGTCTGCGACACACCGCCTTGAGCGACCGAGGAGTCAAGCTCAGCACCAGGAGTCGTTGATTGGTAACTCTGCCATGCAGCGGTTGCATCCGTGCCGAAGAAGGGCGTGGCGATCAACGCGCCAGAGACTGCAACAACGCGGGCCACGCGAGACCATCGGATCATTGGGTCACCTGTTGGGGAGCGCAGTTGGCGCGAAGCTGGGCAGTGGAGCGTTCGCAGTTTGCGCGCATCTCATCGCGCTGACTCGCCGCAGGGGCGACGGCGGCGAATTTGCGAACCTGCTCTAGCTGGGGAGCGACGACCGCCGTGTTGCCACCCACCAGCGCGGTGCGACAGGAGGAATACGCGCGGGCGAACTCAACGCATTCGGGAATCGGCTTCTCCGCTTCCTGAACGTCCTTGTGCGCAGAACTCGAACAACCCACCGCGAGAGCCACGCAGAGCGCACGCGCGCAATTGCGAGACCATGCGGAGCGGCTCTCGGGCGACATACGCGTATTCTGCACAGCGCTTCTAGTCGGCCTCGGACGGAACGTGTCCGAGCGTTGTCCGACCATCGAGTTGTGCGACGCCAATTTGCGATTCTCCACGAAGACCTCCACCTGCCAACCACGCGAGTGACACGACGGCTCACCAGAACATTGCCCAGCTGGGTCGCGAGTCGAATACCCCAGGGTAGGACTCGCATCGCCCCGCCTCCTCGCGAATTGCAACGAATGTATGCCCAGGCGAGCACGACTCCGTCACACTATTTTCGCGGTGCATGCCCCCTATCGACTGGGCACAGCAAGAGTTGCGAGCAAAATGAAAATTGGTAAAAACAAATAGGGCGCACCCTGTGCGCGTGGTCGCACGTGACCCCCTAACCCCTAGGGGGTATTGCGACGAAATCTCATGCAGGGTTCTTGCTGAAATGGTCGTTTTTGGTGCGCAAAAAACCAGTCCGGTGGGCATCTTTCCCGACAGAAATGGCCGATGGTTTTTTGGTTCGTGTCGGATTGGATACGCGAAATGAGTCTCGGGCGATGGCGAGGGTGACTGGCGTTCGTATCTCGCGACGGGTCGGCAAGTGCGCACGCATCGACGATCGGCGGTTCAGTCGGTTGCGGCGCTTCGGTTGGCAAGCCCATGAACTATCCTGATGTCGACGCATTGGGAGAGCACGACAATATGCCGCCGAAGACCATCGACATGCGTCCTCTACCTGCCGAAATTCGCGCGCTGTCAGTGAGCAAGTTGCCACGCCGTCTCGGAAACCTGTGCGCGGCTGCGGGGATGTTCACGATTGGAGAGATCGCCGATCAGGACCTTTCGCAACTCCGGTCCGTCGGTCGAAGATTGCTTCGCGATTTGCCTCTATTCCTGGCAGAGATCCGCAACAATCCATTGGAACAAAACAACCGCTGGCGCGACATGATCGACACGGCCTTGCCGCGCCTTCGGCCGAACGAGCGGCGCGTAGTGACGTTGCGGGCGGGGCTCAAAGGTCTCCACGCAACGCGCACCCAAATCGCTCGCGAGCTTGAAGTCACACCTACCCGCGTGGGGCAGATCGAGATCCAAGCAATTGAACGGATGGACTTGCGTGGTGCATGGACGATGCTTGCTCGCGAGCGGTTGGAGCGTCTCGTCGGTGTCGCCGTGCTGCATGGCAGCGACCTTGGCTTGCGCGATCCATTCTTTGCCGTTCGACCAGGCGAAGCGCGAGCGTTCGAGTTCCTTGTCAACCGTGTCCTTCGCGGTTGCCTTATCGCCGTATGCGAGGACGAAGACGTGGTGATTTCCAGGTTCTCCAAAAAGGGAACGGAGGGATAATCCAGACGCCCTCTTTTTGGACCTAGCGAAGGGGACTTGAGCCTTCGCCACCAGCAACTCTTCCGACTCAAATGACGTTGTAGTGTTGGAAGTGGAACGATCGTTCCATCATGGAGGTCGCCTGTGGCGCAGCGACTTACCTTCCACTTGTGCGAACCTCTGCAACTCATCCCCTCCGTGTGGACTTCATCCCCAGCGAGGCGTGCCGTCTCCGTGGCCGCATCGGACTCACTCTGGCGCCGGGTCGCCGAGAGCCCGACGGACGATGGCACCGCGATCTCGTCGCAGACCTCGAGCGACTCCACGGTGTCTTTGACACCACGTTGCTGGTCTCGCTCAGCGAGGATGGAGAGTTCGAGGAGCTGGGCATCCAAGACCTCCAGGTGCGTGCGCGAGATGCAGGCATCCGTGTCTGCCAACTGTCGATTCGTGACGGCGGCACGCCAGCTCATGGACGATTCGCGGAGGTCGAGGGTCTCGTGCAGAGCGTGCTGGGAGTCGTGTCTGCTGGAGAGACTGTCGTTCTTCATTGTCGTGGAGGGCTCGGGCGATCCGGACTGATCTGGACGCAACACCGCGATCTAGGAACCGTTGGCGCGAGCGCACGAGACCTTCGCACATGAGCATTCCTCGACGCGTCGCGGCCGACACCGATGCCTTGCGGTCCGCTCGCCGCGGCAGACGCTCTGGGATGGTCAGACCGAGGACGCCTTCAATGGTCTTCGCCGAAGTCGCCAACTCGATCGAAGACCCAAGCGCATCGCCGACCGCACCACCCAACAAGCATCCGACAAATCGCGACGCGCTCGGATGGGGCGGCGCGGGTCGAGTCTCGGCGAAGCGCTGCACATACCGCTCTTGAGCACGTGTCTCCACGGCTCCTGGCCGAACCGCGCGCACGATGCGGATCGCTTCATGCGCTGGATGCCCAAGACGCACAAGACAGCACGCCGCGAAACATCTGCAGTGCTGCAACGAGCCGACGAGCGCTGGCTCTGCACACGAACGAGCGACGGGGCCGAGGTCTGGCGCGGTTCGTTGGAGCGCGGTTGGCTGCTCGACGTTCCTGCGATCTACCAAGCAGGTCCGAACGACGAGCCGCTCACGATCGTCCATGGGAAGGAGGTAGCTCCTGCCATTGGACTTTGTGCAGCGACACGCGAGGAGGCTTTCTCGACCGCGCACGACGCCGTGTTGCAACTTGGAGGAGACAACGCAGCCGCGATTCGCGGAAGCTACCTCGCTTCGATCGTCCACGATGTGGCGCGCGACGTGCGACTCTCCGCTGCAATGGAGCTCGCCGATGTCCTTGCGAAGAACGAGGGCGGTGCTTCA
>JAYVXK010000787.1:0-4705 GCA_043785265.1 Myxococcales bacterium
GAATCGCAAAGCGCGCGTCGTGTGGATTCAAGAGGAGCCGGACGGCTTCATCGTCGGCATGGAGTTCCTCTTCAAAGTGAGCGAGTCGCAGAGCATCCCGTCGATGACCAACGACTCACAAGTTCCGCCGCCGCCCGATCCGAACGACAGCAAGAAATAGCACTCGGCGACTGTCTTAGTGCGTGCCGGTCGTGTGACCGTCTGGTGCGGCAGGCTCGGCGTAGACATTGACCGGCTCCAAGATCGCGAGGCGTTCACGCGCGAGGCCAACGCCTCGATCCGCGAAGAAGAGATCGTTCTCTTCGAGCGCGCCACGGATTTGCGCGATGAACAAAATCGGATCGCCAGTCTTGCTGTATCCAAGTTGCACGAGCGTGCCTTTGGGCCAGCTGCCCCCTTCGAATTCGATCTCTTTGCGGAGCGTATAGAAACCCTCTGCTGGGAGTTTCACGAGACTGTCTGCCCACGACAGTCCTCGGAACGGAATCCCCGCGCCGTGAAAATGCCAGCGGTTCATGATGTTGTGTTCAGGCACGACCGCGACCGGCAGCCCGCTGTCCGAGTGATTGTGAAAGTAGATGAGAATGCCCGCGGGCACCTCGGTCTCGTGCTCGGCGAGCGCTTTGGTAGTGCGATAGAGACCACAGGGCGGGAGAAGATTTTTGATGGCGGCCATGAAGTCGATGGCTCTTACCGCGTTCCCGCACAGGTGGCCAACCTCAGTTGGGAGGTCCTGCCTCTTGCGGCACGGTGGGCACGCATGTCGACTGACCCGCCCCCGTGACTTGTAGCGGCGCGTTGCCCAAGCTCTTGGTCGTGTTGGTCTTGGTGTCATACTCGAAAACAACCCCATTTTCGAACGCGTAGAAGCGCCCGCCGAAGTATGCGAGAGCCTGATTGCCGCCGCCGTTGGCCCCCACCGTGTAAGTCTTCACCACGGTCGCGTTCGCAGGATTGACCTGGTAGAGATTCAGCGGATTCGAGTCGTGCAAGAAATAGAGCGAGCCATCACCGTTCGCCGTCATGTCTCCAAACGTCGGAAACGACGTGGCGTTGATCGACTGAAACGTGCCCGTGAGGATGTCGAACTTCGCCAGATTCGTCTGACCCAACACGTAGAGCGTGCTGTCCGAGTTCGATAGACCAACCAGCGACAACGCAAAGTCGCTGTATCCGACCTGCTTCTTCCAAGTGGACGACACGGTACACGTCGCATCCTTTGTGCTTGTTTTGTAGAGGTTCCCGCCGTCCGCAACGACCCATGCGACGCCCATGCGGTCCACGGTCATGTGCGTCGGGAAGGTCGTGCAGTTCAACGTGCCGATCTTTTTGAAGGTGAAAGTCGGCGGCCAGAAGCTCCAGAGTTCGGCGCCCACTCCAGTGACGTAGATGAGTTTTGCGGAAGCAGGACAGTCTATCGCTGCGTCCCCGGGTGGGGCTGCCTCTGGAATGCTCGTCTCTGCAAAGTCTGGGTTGCCCGAGTCATCGGCCGACGAGTCGTCACCACTGGCCGCATCAGGCAGCAAGAAGATGGCTGCGCGCGGCGTGTCGCCACACGCGATGAATCCGCCCACCAGCGCAATGGCACCCACCAGGCTCGCGTGCGTTCTTCGATTGCCCATCGCTACCAGTGCATCACAAGAGCGACCTACCGCAAACAACCGTGACTCGCGCTCACGCACGTTTCGTCGCAGCTTGTGCGTGCTTGTCCGCGGTCAAAGTGGGCAATGATGGTGTACCCTTCGGCGCATGGATTCCAAGGACCCGCAAGGCGGCAAGCCGGCAGGCCAACTCGATCAGACACGCACGCGAACGATGCATTGGTTCGTGCAGGGCGGCGTGCTCAAGACACCCGACGGAAAGTCTTTCGCGATCGACGTTGATCCGATCGTGGTCGGTCGAGATGCAGGCGCGACTGTCTCACTCGCCGATCCTGAAGTCAGCGCGCTGCACTGCGAGCTGCGGGCGAACAGCGAAGGCGTTCTCTTGCGCGATCTCGGCTCCACCAACGGCACATTCGTCGGCCCACTGCGCGTGCGCGAGTGCGCGCTCACTCAAGTGACCGAGGTCACTGTGGGGTCTACGCGGATCGTCATCGAGCCATCGACGAGCAAGCGCGTCGAGGTTGGCTACAGCGATCGCTTCGGCGGCCTCGTTGGCGCGTCCCCCAAAATGCGCCGCGTGTTTTCGATCCTCGAGCGCGTCGCGCCAACCCCCATCAGCGTGCTCATCGTCGGCGAGACTGGCACTGGCAAAGAAGGCGTAGCCAAGGCCATTCACGACGCGAGCCCTCGCAAAGGCAAACCGTTCATCGTCGTCGACTGCGGATCAATCCCCGAGACGCTCGCGGAGAGTTTGCTCTTCGGCCACGAAAAAGGCTCATTTACGGGCGCAAACGAACGCCGCAAGGGCGCGCTCGAAGAGGCCGACGGCGGAACATTGTTCTTGGACGAGCTCGGTGAGTTGCCGATCGACCTTCAGCCAAAGTTGCTGCGCGCGCTGAGCGAGAAGCAAATCAAACGCGTGGGCGGCTCGGCGTTCGAACCGATCGACGTGCGCGTGCTCGCTGCTACGCGTCGCGATCTCGGCATGGAGATGAACGCGGGCCGCTTCCGCAGCGATCTTTTTTTCCGGATCGCGCAGGTGCGCGTGGAGCTCCCACCGTTGCGTGAACGCTTGAGCGATCTACCGTTGCTCGTCGAAGAAGTGTGCACGCGCGTCGATCGCGCAGCCTACGCGGGAGCGGTGCTCGCGTGGATCGAGCAGCGGATGGCGGCGCACGATTGGCCTGGAAACGTGCGTGAATTGGTGAACGTCGCGAGCGTGGCGGCGACCTTGGCGGACACGCCAGAGGCGATTGACGACGTGCTCACCTTGGCGCGTGACTCGATGCCTGGCGGCGACTCGCAACGATCGCAGCCCCCAGGGAGTCCGACGAGTTTCTCCGAATCAAAGCGCGGAGCGATCTCGACGTTCGAGCGCGCGTACTTCACCGATCTCGCCCAACGGGCCAAGGGCAACGTGAGCGAGATGGCTCGCCAGAGCGACATGGAGCGCCATCACGTGCGGGCTTACTTGAGAAAATACGGAATCGAAAAGCGCGGAGCGCACTGATGTCACGATCGCAAGGCACCAACGATACGAGCGGTTCGTCGTGACACCCCAGCAGGTTGCCCCGTATGCGTTGCTCCTCGTGCTCAGCGGCGCCGTGATTTTTGCGGTAGTTCATTCGCCGACGACTCCACCAGAGCCGACCGCTCGCGCTGAGGACAACCAACTGCGACCGCTGATCGACGACCCGCCACCGGGAGTGTTGCCCCCGGATCATCCGCCGATTGGCTCGAACACACAGATGCCGGTAGCGAAGGCGGCCGACAAAGCGGTTCTCACCTGGACCCGACCTGCCGCATGGATCGACGTGCCGTCATCGAGCTCGATGAGACTAGCGACCTATCACGTGCTCCCGATGAAGGGAGACACGGACGAAACCGAGATGAGCATCATCGTTGCGGGCGGCTCGACTGACGCCAACATCGATCGATGGGTGCACCAATTCGAAAACGCCGGCAAAGACACGCGCACCACCAAGACTGTTTCGGGTTTCAAGGTGACCATCGTCGACGTGAGCGGGACGTTCGCCGGCGGTGGCATGATGCCGTCTGCGCCTGCCGGGCCGAAGAAGGGATGGTCGCTGCTCGGCGCGATCGTGGAGACGGGAGACTCGTCTTACTTTTTCAAGATGACGGGACCGACCGCCACCGTTCACTCCGCAGACAAATCGTTTCGCGAGATGATCGACTCGATCAAGCGCCAAGCCCCATGAATTAGGGCATTTCGATGCAGCCGACTGGCACCTTTTGATCGCCCGTCAGCGGCTCGTATTTCACCTTCATTTGCTCCTTCGAGGTGCGACCGACAATCGACCCGTTCTTGAACGGACCCTCGACGATGCTAGTCATGAGGAGGTCGAATAGAAACGACAGTGCCTCGCCCGTGCGACTCTCGGGCGCGCTGATCTTGAGGTTGGGGAGCATGAGTTGCGTCATTCCGAGTGACAACAACTCCACGCGTTTGCCGGTTCGTGTGAACTTCACGCCACTCCACAGCGGCAGAGGAACTTCGCGCGAAGCAAACTCCAAATAGAAGCGCGCGTCGTGAGTCGCGTGCGCATTGGCATCGTAGACCGCAAGTCCGGCATGCACTTTGGTGACCGCCGCGACGATGCGGCAGTGAAGCTGGAGGGTCGCCAAGCGCGTGCGCGCATGACCCTCGGTCCCGACGGCGATGTAAGCTTTGTACGCAGGCAAGACGAAGCCATCCGGCGGCAGACCACTCAGACTATTTTTGACTGAGCCTTCTGCATCGCCTCCCTCGAGCAGTTTCGGCATGGAGGCGATGAGCGTGTTGGCGCCGATCGCATGAATCGTAGCCACGTCGCATGGTCGGACCTCGTCGCTGACGAGCCGCTCTCCGCCAAACATCGTCGCATAAGCGCGGACGATCTCCGCCGGGTCGACCAGAGCCGACGCGCGTAGAAGGACAAACGAGATGGCTTTTGACTTCATGTCCCGGTGAACTTGGGCGCGCGTTTTTCTGCGAAGGCGGCGAAGGCCTCCGCGAGATCCGATGACGGCAAGAACGCCGTGTTGTGGTGCGCGACGTGCTCTAGACCTGCGTCGACGGTGGGGTTCGTTCGAAAATTCAT
>JAYVXK010000788.1:0-4691 GCA_043785265.1 Myxococcales bacterium
GGCAATTGCAGTCCTGCGAGCGAGAGTGTCGGCATCATGGCGTTGCGTAGCGCGTGCACGATGTCCTCCGACAAGACTACGTTCGCACTGCGCGCGGCAAAGGAATGAACGCCGCGCGAGTGCTCATCGTGCACGCGCTACGCAACGCGATGATGCCGACCCTCTCGCTCGCGGGACTGCAATTGCCAGCGCTCTTTGGCAGCGCGATCGTCGTCGAAGAGGTCTTTCGTTTGCCGGGTCTCGGCTACGAGACGATGCGCGCGGTCGAGACAGACGACGGCGCATGGCTCATCGCCGTGGTGTTGCTCTTCGCGGTCGCGACCACAGTGGGTCTCTTGGTGACGGACGTTGCCTATGGTGTGCTCGATCCGCGACTGCGAGAGCGACTCGTGAAAACAGAGGTCGCGTGACCCAACCCGATCGCCCCGTCGGATCCATCCGCCGCGCGTTCGCTCGCCTCGGTCGCGCGCGCCTCACGCTCGCGTGCGCAGCGCTGCTTGGTTGCATGGCGCTCGTCGGAGTGTTCGCCGATCTGCTTTCGAGCGACCTGCCTGTTGTATGTAAAATACACGGAACGGTCTACGTGATGCCATGCGTGACCTTGCCGCCCGAGCTCACGAGTCTGTCGCGCGACACGCGAATGGGCAGAAATCAAGGCGATTGGGCGATCGGTCCGGTCGTGGGCTTCGGTCCCTATTCAGCGGATCCTGCGACGCCGCCCCTCTCGCCCCCGTCGATGTCATCGGCTCACCCAATGGGCACCGATGCCTCTGGACGTGATCTCTTTGCGCGACTGGTTCATGGCACGCGCACGGCGCTCGGTCTCGCGCTGCTGGCTGTCATCCTCTACGTGGCAGTGGGCAGCTTGCTCGGCGCTCTCTCGGGTTTCTTCGGCGGTGCATTGGATTTTTTGGTCGAACGACTGACAGAAGCGCTGAGTTCATTCCCCGTGCTCGTGGTCGTGCTCGTCGTCCAAGCGCTACTCACCCATCCAAGCGCCATCACGCTCTTGCTCGCCATTGCGGCCATTCGTTGGACCGAAGTCGCGCGTCTCGTTCGCGCAGACGTCCTGGTGGCTTCTCAACAAGACTTCGCGATGGCCGCGCGCGCTCTCGGAGCGAGCCCAGTGCGTGTATTGTACAAACACGTGTTGCCGCAAGCAGTCGGCCCGGTGATCGTCGCGGGAGCCCTTGGTTTAGGGCAAATGGTGCTCGTCGAGTCGTCTCTCGATTTTTTGCGCGCGGGTCTTCCGGGGCAAGTTCCTTCTTGGGGAGAGTCACTCGCGGAGTCGCGCTACTACTTGTCCGCGTGGTGGCTGCTCGTGTTCCCAGCGTTGCTCGTGCTTGGAGCGGTGGTCTCGTCGAACGTGGTTGGCGAAGCGTTGCGTGACGCACTCGACCCGCGCTTCTCACCCACTCTCGCTGGTCAAGCCCCGCTCGCCGCGCCCCCGACTCACACCACGTGAAGGCGTCACACCGCTCCGCGCTCGACTTTCAGTCCTTCGGCTTCCCAGGAGAGCAGTCCGCCTTCGAGGAACGCGACGGGAACTTCTGCCTGATTGAGCCGCTCGGCGAGCTCTTTCGTTTTGTCTCCGCTGCGACAATAGAGCACCGGCGTGTTCGGCAACATGTGCAGCTCTGCGAGTCGCGTTTCGATCTCCTCGATCGCCATGTGCTTGGCGCCCGGCAAGTGCGCGCGAGCGAATGCAGCAGCATCGCGTGTATCGACTGGCGTGACGGCACCCTGTTTGATGAGCTCAGCCAGTTCGCGTGCTTTGAGCGCGCCTGCGGTCCGCGGCAAGAAGGGCTCGACCATCTCGCGCAACTTCTTTTTGCCGACCGCGCCGACGACGCCATCGACGATCCGCTGCTGAGCAAACAGCATGAAGGTGGGCACCGACTGCACCCGCATCTCGCGGGCCAAGATGGGTGATTTGTCGATGTCGACCTTCACCACTTTGACTTTGCCGGCCATCTCTTGCGCAAAAGAGGCGACTTCTGGGGCGATTTGCTTGCATGGCGCGCACCAGTCCGCGGTGAACTCGATGAGCACCGGCAACTCGCTCATCAGCACTTCGCGTTCGAAGTCTTTCTCGCTGATGGTGGTCGGTCCGCCTGCGTTCGGTCCCGCAGCGGTTGCCGCGCCGCCACCGATCATCAATCCGCCTTTGCCGCTGTAACCCGTGCTCATGGCCTTGCCTATATCCGAGCGCGAAACGCGCCGCCACTGCGCACCATAACCACGCGCGCTATTGCGTGCGAGCGGTCAGTACACGCCGCCGATGCCGAGACCCCCAGGCACAGGCACGAGGTTCCACGCGATCGCGCCAGGTTTCGTGGGTCCATGAAAAAAGAACGGAACGACAAACCCGAAGAGCGAACCGATCGCAGCCCCCATGAGAACGTCCGTGAAGTAGTGCTTGTCTGCCGCGATGCGGAGGTAGCCGGTCGCAGCCGCGATCGTGAGTCCCGTAGCCCACACGATCGGAGCAATTTTGCGGTGCCGCATGGATGTCACGGTGCCGGCGCTCACTGCCAACGAGAACACCAATGTCGTGTGACCCGAAAAGAAGCTGAGGTTGTTGTCTGCCGGTGCGCTCGTGCCGTTCTTGTCCGATGGCGCCAGCACGTGCACGAACGGCCGCTCGCGCACCGCGATGAATTTGACGAGCTGATTGAGGTCTGCCGCGAGCATGGTCGACTCGATCACCAAGAGAGCGTCCGGCAGGGACTCTTTGAGTTTGTGATCGAGGCCTGCCGCCAAGGCGACGCCGCCGAGCGCAAAGAGTGGAGCGAGCGCAAACCCAGTGATGCTCGAGGTGGTGTTTGCCGCCCCTGTGTTGTTCCACCGAAATGCGTCGCGCACGCCCGAATCTAGCCCGTTCAGAGTATCCCGCCCGGCGCCGTCGCGATCGCACCAACGACAACGAGCGGGGACGATGTCTGACTTGAAAATCTCGCTTCCGATCCACGCCACACCGCCGACCGCCGCGATGGGCACGTCGACGCGAGCATCTACTTCTACTTCTCCGTCCGCCCGCGCAGCATTCTCGACGACCAACGTCGCAACGACCGCGAGCGCGGAGATGACCATTCGCATGTGTGCAGGGTATACTGACGATGCTTCGCACAGGGGCGCATCAAAGACCGGTGGGGATTCAGCGTGGTGACCGAAGAGACCAAGACCAAGGCGGACCTCGAGCACTTCCGTGCGCTCCTCTCGGAGCACATGGTCAAGAAGGGTCTGCGCTCGACCGACCAGCGTCGCTTGATCGTGGAGACATTCTTCTCGTCCCCCAACCATCTCAGCATCGAAGAGTTGCTCGCGGTGGTGCGCGCCGCCGATCCGCGTATTGGCTACGCCACTGTTTACCGAACGCTCAAACTCCTCACAGAATGCGGTGTCGCGTTCGAGCGCCGTTTTGGCGACGGGCTCGCGCGCTACGAACTCGCAGACGATCTCACGCATCACGATCACCTCATTTGTGTCGAGTGCGAGAACATCGTCGAGTTCGAAGAGCCTCGTATCGAGGCGCTGCAAGAAGAAATCGCCGCCCGCTATGGCTACGAACTGCGCAGTCACAAACACGAGATGTACGGCGTGTGCAAGACGTGCCAGGCCAAGAAGCGCCGCCGTTAATTCTCAGGTGGTACCCAGCCGCCGAAGTCTTCCTCGAGAGCGCGCGCCACGGCGATCGTCACTGCGTCGCGATATTGTGTGGAGACGACCTGCACGCCGAGCGGCAACCCGTGATTGCCCAAACCAAGTGGCACCTGCGTCACTGGCAACTGGAGCGCGTTGAAGATTGCAGTATACATCCACTGAATCGGCATCAAGAGCGGCGTGTGGTGTCGCGGTGCGGTGCGCGTGTAGGAGGGAAACAGCAACACGCCTGTGTCTCCCATCGCGTCTTCGATCTCGTGACGCAACGTGAGCGCGAGGCTCGCGACCTTCTTAGCGGCAGGGCCACGCATGACATCGAATCTCTCGACGATGGCGAGACCGATCGCGGGAAGGGTGTGGTCGCTTCTGCCCACCATCCACTTGAGCATTTCGCGCCGCGGATGAAACGGTGCGCCGTCTCCCAAGAGATCTCCAAACGACGGACCTTCCGATTCAGCCATCAAAGCTGCCCAAATTTCGATCGATCGCGCGAAGAGCTTGCTCTGAAATTCGCGCACTTTGGCGCCGCGCTTCGCGAGAGCGTCCGCTGCGCGAACTTGTGCCGTGCGCAGTTCGGCGGAGATCGTGATTCGTCCGTTGTCGCGCACGTCGAGCACCACGAGATCTCGCATCGCGATGTCGTTGGGTGCGCCGCGCAGCTTGTTCGGATCGGCGACCGCGGTCACGAAGGGCCAGAGATCTTCTGCGCGTCGGGCCAGCGGGCCCGTGGTGAGCATCCGCGCGGGCATGCCCTGAGCGACCGGAAATTGCCCGTCGTTCGGAATCACGCCCGGCGTGGGTTTGTGACCGAACACCCCGCAGAAGAACGCAGGCATGCGGATCGATCCTCCGATGTCGCTTCCCAAACCAAACGGGACCACGCCTGCGCCAACCACCGCGGCTTCGCCTCCCGAGCTCCCGCCTGCAGTGCGTGACCGATCGTAAGGATTGTTCGTGCGGCCATAGAGGCGATTCGACGACTCCATCCACATGCAAAGCTCGCTCGTGTTCGTCACACCAAGCGGGAT
>JAYVXK010000789.1:0-14561 GCA_043785265.1 Myxococcales bacterium
TGATGAGGTTGTTACATGACCTATATGGTCACGTACGTTACCTGTCAAACAAAATAGTTACCCTTGAACTTGCTTTTTTTCCTAGGCTAGTTCGTGTGAATCGCACACTAACGCTTGCGTCGCGCTCTGCCTCGCGACCACACGCCGAAAGAAACTGATCGCTGAAACCAGCAAAATTGCTTGCTGCGATGAGTTGAGCCTCAACGAACGCAACGCACGAGACAACACGCGCCGCGCGCCGCTCATGCCTCCGAAACACGACGGCTGAGCACACGAAAAAAAAATGATCTCGCGATGAAAATATTTCTCCGCAATCATCCGCTGACCACCCGCTGACCATCTACGAAACTCCAATCGCGAGTCTGCACGTCGCCTTCCGACTCCGTCCTCTCCCTAGACCCGTCCCTCAGCAGTTCACCTGGAGCCGCACAACCTTCCAATCCGTGCCTTGACGCTCAAGGCATCGCGCGGATAGGGTGCCCTCGGGCTCGCAAGAACCAGTTGAATCGCGCTGGCGTGTCGTCAGCGACGCAGGAGGTTTTAGGTAATGGGTATGAGCGTTCTCAAGCATAGTGTCCTTGCAGCGAGCACGGTTTTGCTCCTCGCGGCTTGCGGCTATTCGCAGTCAGAAATGGATGCGAAACAGCACGAGCTCGACCGCGTCACCGCGGAGCTCAAAACCTCGAAGCAGCAAATCGAGGACGACAAGAAGAAGAAGGCCGACGCGGACGCGCAAGCAGAGAAGCTCCGCGACCAGCTCAAGAAGGTGGGCGTTGACCTCGACGCGGCGCACGCCAACTACCAGAAGCTCAACGACGCGATGAACGAGTACAAGGCACGCGCCGATCAGCTCGCTGCCATCGAGCAGCGCTTCCGCGACCTCAAGGCACGCCTCGACAAGCTCAACCAAGTGGGGCTGAAGGTCGTCGTGCGAAACAACCGCATGGTGATTCAGTTGCCAGGCGACGTGCTCTTCGACTCGGGCAAAGACGAGCTGAAGCAGGGCGGCAAAGACGTGCTCTTGTCCGTCGCCGAAGTCGTTCGCGCTGACACCACGCTCAACACGCGTAACTTCCAAGTGGCAGGCCACACCGACAACGCAAAGTATCCTCCCGGTGGTCCATTCAAAGACAACTGGGGACTGTCGCTCAACCGGGCGCGCACGGTTCTGTTGTTTCTGACGGGGCCCGTGGGCGACAAGACCTCCAAAGACCCCAAGAAGCAAGGGGGCGGTGGTCTTGATACCAAGCACTGGGCAGCAGCTGGCTATGGCGAGACCGATCCGCAATCTGGTTCGGTCGACAAGCAGTCCAACGACGACATGGGCAAGAACCGCCGCGTCGAGTTGGTCCTCCAGCCGAACGTCGAAGAGATGCTCAACCTCAGCACAATTGGCGGCTAACGCCGGCTGACGCGCGAGCGTCACGACTCAAACGGGCGGGGCTAGTCGAAAGGCTGGCCCCGCATCGTTTTGTGCGCGAGCATGACCCATGCGCGTAGCGGCGATCGATATCGGCACCAACACCACACTGTTGCTCGTCGCCGAACGAGACGCCGCATCCAAACTCGTTGCCGTGCGCGAAGAAGCCACCATCACTCGCTTGGGTGAGGGCGTGGACGTCGCCCGCGTGCTCAAACCCGAGGCGGTCGCGCGAACGAACGCGTGTCTCGAAGAGTACGCTCGGATCGTTCTGTCACTCGGCGTCACACGAGTCGCAGTGGTTGGTACGAGCGCGATGCGAGACGCCGGCGGAGGCGAGGCTGTGCGCGCAAAAGTTCGCGAACTGTTTGGTGTGGATGCGCGCACCATCTCTGGCGACGACGAAGCCAAGATGACTTTTCATGGAGCACTCTCAGGCCTGACGATGCGCGACGGCGACGTGGCGGTATTCGACATCGGTGGCGGATCGACCGAGATTGTCGAGGGATCGTCGATCGGTGGTCGTGTGACGGGCGTCCGTTTTGCGCACAGCTTCGACATGGGAAGTGTTCGCATGACCGAGCGACACATCCGCAATGATCCGCCGACGTCGACAGAGCTGCTCGCGTTGCGCACAGCCGTAAGAGCCTCGCTGGCCGGAACGCTAGCCGACCCAGTGACTGGCCGCGTTGATTCCGCGGCCCCCAAACTCGTCAGCGGCACTCCGCTAGTGGGCATCGCAGGGACGATCACCACCCTCGTCGCCATCGCCCTCGAGTTGGATCCGTACGACGGCGGACGTGTTCACGGTCACACGTTGTCGCTCGCGACCATCGACGCACTGACTGACCGACTGGCGTCGGTGCCCCTCGAATCGCGCGCTCGAACACGCGGACTGCAACCCAAGCGCGCAGACGTCATCATCGCTGGCGCGATCATCGCGTCGGAAGTTTGTCGTGCGCTTGGCGTACAAGAACTGACCGTCTCTGACCGTGGCGTGCGGTGGGGGCTGGCTGAGGAGCTTCTCTGAAGCGACATGCGAAACCGGCGCGTCATAAATAATTTGACAAATAGGTGTCGGACCAACTAGAGTACGCACCGCTGATTCCCTAACCTCCTTTCGCGAGAGTCCCGCCCGTTGGCCACGTTTTTGCCAGCGGCGAGCGCAAGCGGCCTGGTTTCTCGCGTCGTTTTGACACGGCATAAAACGCGCTGACGAAGGTTCAGATACTTACGGTCTTTGGGATTCGCCCAAACGCCCAACGGCAAGTTGCGCTCTACGTTTTGGCATCGCCGCACGTAGGCAGACACCACGGAGCACCCATGGAAGCGAGCACGGAGATCACATTCAAGGTCGGAGACAAGGCCGTCTACCCCGCACAGGGGGTGGCCGAAGTCATTCGCATCGAAGAGAAGGACATCGCCGGCTCGCGTCAGCGTTTCTACGTTCTCAAGATCCTCGATACCGACCGAAAAATCATGGTGCCTGTCAGCAATGCGAGCGCGGTTGGCTTGCGCCAGGTCATCAGCGAAGAAGAGATCCGCGAGATCTTCGACATCCTTCGTGAGCGCAACATCGCGTTCGACAATCAAACGTGGAACCGCCGATACCGCGGCTTCATGGACAAGATCAAAACCGGGTCGATCTACGACGTGGCCGAAGTGCTGCGCGATCTCTATCGTCTCAAGACAGACAAGCAGCTCTCGTTCGGCGAGCGCCGCATGCTCGACACCGCGCGGACGCTCATCGTCAAAGAGATCGCGATCTCGCGCAAGCACACCGAAGCACAAGTGATGACCGAGATCGAAGCCATCTTCGTCGCAAACTGATCGCTCAACCAGCGTCGCGTCGACCGTGGCCAGTGGGCTTGCTTCGAGGCGCTGGACCTTTTGGTTCGCCCGCAGGTGGTGCGGGTGAGGGCTCGTTCAGATCGAGCACGCCAAAAACCCATGTTTCAGCTGGTTCACGTAGCCCCGTGACCGCAGCCTCCACCCGTCGCAGCAGGTCGCTTGCGCCAACGAGCGGCGAAGGTCGCACGCCCACCGCAACATGCCCAGCCCATTGCCAGACACGCGCGCCCGCAACGCCTTCGATGCCGTAAACGATCTCCAACGTGCGACGCAGCCGCGGCGATAAAATCATGGCCTCAGCGCCCCATCGTCAATCTCCGCGAGCGCATACGTACGTGTGCCGCCATGGTCGTGCTCGAACTTCTCGACAAGTGATGCATCGACCGGCACGAGATCCGCGCCCATGGGACCGACCACGTCGCTGCCTTTGACGAATCGGACCGTCGCGCCGTCCACCCGTTTGCGCGAGTAAAACTCTTGCACGAAGATCGCCCCGCCGTCCTTTTTGTAGGCGGTAAGAGCGCAAACCGATGTGTCAAACGAGCTTGTTTTACCGTCTTTGATGAGCTCGGCGCGGAACGCAGTGGATGGATCGATCGTCATGCCGCAGGTCGAACAACGCTCGGTGACCTTGCCGCATGCGAGCAACAAGAACGCAAGCGCGAGAACGTAGACGTGATGCATCATGGGAACAGCGAGGCGCCGTGTGCGACGATGACGTAGCGCACCACAGGTGCAATGCCAATCACGAGCACCACAGACCACGCAATGGCTTCGGCTTTCATGCGTGACGGCGCAAAGGCAATCAGCGCGGTACGCGCTGCGTCTCCGCGTGCGAGCAATGCGCCGGCGGCCGCTCCCAAAGCCCAGACGATGGCAAGAAACATAGCTCCGTAGAGCAGGTAGCCCACGCCTAGTACGTCAGCGTGGAGCAAGCAGAATGGGCACGTATGGTGCGGCGTCTCGAAGACGTGCGGCGCCACTTCGAGCACAGATGCTCCGAGGGCGAACGGCAAAGCGAGCAGGCTCAGCGCACCTGCCAGCACAATCATTGGCGCCCGAGGCCGTCTGGCCGCCAGTAGCGCGACTCCAACACAAAGCGCGATGCCGACGACGGCACCGACAGACGCGACCACCCGCGGACCATGCGCGTAACCGGTTGCTGCGCCTGCGAGCGAGTCGAGCTCGACTGAGCAACATGATGCGACGACGCTCAAGTCGAGCCCAAGCAAAAAACGCGCGGTCAGCCCAACGTCGACTGCAACGAGAAGTGTGCATAGCAAGGTCACCGCCGCGAGCGGCTTGGCCAGATCGAGACCGCGCATTCGGGCGTCCAACGCGAAAAGCTGCAGCAACACGCCCGCTGCCACAGCCGCGACCACCGACGCCGCGAGCGCGCGAAAACCCCATGGAGTGGCTGAAAACACGCCGTAAGCGCACATCGCGCCGCGTACGCTGTGACTCAGCTTGTCGGCTGCGAGCATGGCCAATGCGAGTGAAGCGACCTGCACCACTGCACCCACACGCACGAACGTTCGAGCGAGTTCGACACGGCGCTCGAGAGCGAGTTGTCCCTCCGATGCCCGCGAGAGATCGAAATACCGCAGCACACGAGTCGCGGTGAAACTCGCCCGCACGAACAACACGAGCGACACCACGCCCGCGAGCAAGCGCAACAGTACCCACGGCTCGAGGATGGCCACGCGTGTACTCTAGTACTGCACTCCTCTTGAATCGAGAGGGTGGGCGCGAACAGAGCGTTAGCTGAGCTTGCCACGGTCGAGGATGAGCGCGCGTACGTCGGGGCACAAGCGAGGATCGTGACTCGCAATGAGCACCGCCTTGCCGTCCTTGGCGAGCCCAAGCAGTTCGTCGCCGAGCTGTTTGGTGAGCGCGTCGTCGAGGTGCGCGGTCGGCTCGTCCAGCAATAAAATAGGGGGATCCAACAGCAGGGCGCGCGCGAGAGCGATTCGCTGACGCTCTCCACCAGAGAGTTTGCGCGCGATGGTGTTGGCGAGCGGCACAACGCCAAAGCGAGCAAGCAACGAATCTGCGCGCGTGTGCAGATCACGCCCTTCTGGGATGGCGGGCAACAGCACGTTCTGCCGCGCCGTCATTCCTTCGATGAGTTGGACATCCTGAAAAACAAAACCAACGAGACTTCGGCGCAAGTCGGTGCGATGCGTGTCGCGCATGCGTGAGATCGGCTCACCGCGCAGCGAGACCTCGCCACTAGTTGGCAACAACATCCCTCCTGCGACCGCGAGCAACGTGGTCTTGCCACTGCCGCTTGGACCTCGCACGATGACAATCTCGCCCGCCCGCACGTCCATCGAGACGCCGTCGAGCACCAAGCGACGCGTCGTACCGTCGTCGACCCGCTTGGTCACGTCGCGCACAGAGAGTGCGGGCTCGTCTTGCATCCGTTGCCGCATACGCCAACGCCTCCAGCACCGCAAGGACAGCGCCGCCTCGACATGTGTCAACATGTGCCGGAAGACTGCTGAAGCGTGGCTAAAAAAAGCGCCCTTGTGCGGTGTGGCCCATGGCACCTAGCATGCAGTAGAGGCTCAGGGATTCTCATGTGCAGGCACTTTCACGATTGGCGACGAGCGACTTTTGTCGCGGTGTCCACCTGTTTGGTCGCCATCGCTTGCACTCTCAATCCACAACCACTGCCACCCGCAACGTTTGGCGCGCCGGACGATGCCGCTGCCGCCGACAGCAACGGAGACTTGAGCAGCGATTCCGCCGCAGCCGATTCGAGCCTGCGCACCGACGGCGCACCGCCAATGACGGACGCTGCAAGTGACACCTCGACCGACGCGCCCACCGACACATCCATCGACAGTCCCAAGGACGCCGAACAGGATGGAGGCGGATGATGCGCCGTTGCCTTTTCGCCGCGTGTCTTTGCACCGGCGTCGCGTGCGGTCTCAACCCGCAGCCGCTTCCCCCTGACGACAGCTTCGCGGCAACAGATGCTGGCGCGCCAGGCGACTCGAGCGCCCCTAGCGCGAAGGACGCGGGCGCGATCACTGACGCGAGTGCGACCGACGCGCGCATTCCTGATGCGTCCGATGCAAGCGATGCTCAAGACGGCGCCGCAGACGCAAACGACACGGACGCAAGTGGGGACGCAGACACCGACGGCGGTTAGTCGGCCGGATTGCGCCGGCTACGGTTGTGCTGCGCGTCCGCGCGCGAGGTAGTCATCCAACATGTTCGCAGTGAAGTCGGCGAGGATGCCATCGGTCACGCGCAGTCTTCGCGAGAGATCACGCGCGATGTTCAAGATGATCAGCGCGTACGCCTTCAGGTCGTGTCGATAAAGATGATCGAGGTCTTCGGACGACACACGGAGCAATCTCGTGGGAGCGACACAACGCACACTCGCCGAACGTGGCTGCACATCGATGATCGACATCTCACCGAACGCATCGGGCGGACCGAGAATCGCCACCCGGTGGAGACCGCCTTTGCGGCTCTTTTTGAGCACTTCGAGCTCGCCGTCGAGGACGACGAACATTTCGTGCGCTGCATCACCTTCGTGGAAGACCATCTCCCCCGACCCCACGCGCCGCTGTTGGAGTGTCTGCGAGAGACGGCTGAGGACCTCGTCCGACAGCGCGCCGAACAAACCTATGTCGCGCAATCTGTCGACAGAAACAGCTTCGAGGGCGACAGGGACACGCGGCATGGACATCAGCGAAGCTCCTTCGTGAAGACGACACGTCTCCGCGCTGGACCAGCATAGTCCTCGATCTCCTGGGCGTCCCAACCTTGCGCAGTATGAAAGCGCAGCGACGCCTCGTTGCCGGGCGTGGTGATGGCCTTGAGCCGCTTACAGCCCGCTTCTGCCGACGCTTTGACGAAGGAGTCGTAGAGGCGTCGGCCAACGCCTTGTCGCCGAAAGTCTGGATGAATGCCCACCAAGTGCACGTATCCGGTCGTCTCGGGCTGGCGGGCGATGAAACCGAGCAAAAAGCCGATGATTTGACCCTCGTGCTCCACGACATGCGCCATGTCGCCCAACTCGTAAAAGAAGATCGGGTGCGCGAGCGTGCTGATCGGACCACCCCACCAACGATCGATGACCTCGACGATCACATCGAAGTCGGACTTGGAAATCTTTCGCGTCTCCATTGGCTGCAGCGTCTCGGATTTGTTCGCAACATGCAACGGTGGCCGTTCTCGCGGCGCGCACCAATGATCCGAGCTAGAAGATCGCGTCATGCAGAGCCGCACCATTCGCATCGCGCCGTCGATCCTTTCGGCCGACTTCGGCCGATTGGCAGAAGAGGTTCGGGCCATCGAAGCCGCTGGCGCGGACTGGATTCATGTCGACGTCATGGATGGTCGCTTCGTACCCAACATCACCATCGGCCCACCGGTCGTGCGTGCTCTGCGCAAAGCCACCAAGCTCCCGCTCGATGTTCACCTGATGATCGTAGAGCCCGAAAAATACGTCGAGGCGTTCGCAGACGCAGGCGCAGACACGATCTTGGTTCACGCAGAAGCGTGCGTGCACCTGCATCGGACCCTGGAGCAAATTCATTCGCTTGGCAAACGCGCCGGCGCCGTGCTCAACCCACACACGCACGAGAGCGCGCTGGACTACGTCATGGGTGTGCTCGATCAGGTGCTCGTGATGAGCGTCAATCCTGGGTTTGGTGGCCAGTCCTTCATCGAAGCTGTGCTGCCCAAAGTGGAGCGCATCGCCGCGATGGTGAAGACGAGCGGCCGCGAGATCGACATCGAGATCGACGGCGGCATCAACGACAAGACCATTGCTCGTGCTGCCAAGGCTGGCGTCAACGTGTTCGTCGCAGGCAACGCCGTGTTCACCGACCCGAGCTACGAGGTTGCCATTGGGCGACTACGCAAACTCGCCGAGCAGAGTCAAAAATGAGGGGAAAGCTGCTTCTGACTGCGTGCATGTTGCAGGCATGCACGCCGAGCGCGCCGAGCGCGCCGATTGTTCAAACTCCCATCGGACTCTCGACAGTGGCGCCAGCGCCGCTGCCGAGCGTGAGCGGTCCCGTGCCCGCCGCGGGCGATCCTGAGAGCACAGCGCGCGTGAGCGACATGCTGAAGCGGGTGTCTGCCGTGCGCGGCTTGGCTGCCACGCGAACAGTCCCGGGGCTTACTCTCGAACGCGATGCGTTGCTCCGTCGTTTGCGCGAGCACGTCGATCAAGAGGTACCCAAGTCGGCGATCGAAAACGAAGGCGCCATCGACGCGTTGATGGGTCTCGTGCCGCCAAAGTTCAACTACGAAGGAGCCATCTACGCGCTGCTCGAAGCGCAGCTCGCGGGGTATTACGAACCAGAGGGCGGCATCATGCTGCTCGCGTCCGATCTCGAAGGCCTCATGGCGGAAGGCACGCTCGCGCACGAGCTGACGCACGCCCTCCAAGACCAGCACTACGATCTCAAAACGCACATGAAATACGAGCCCGGCAAGAGCGACGAGAGTCTTGCTTTGCAGTGTCTCGCAGAGGGAGACGCGACGAGCGCGATGTACGACGTGATGTTCGACACGCTCGCACCCGGCAAAAGCATTCTCGCGATGCCAGACGACATGTTCGTTCGGCAGGTGAAAGAGGCGATGGAGAGTGGGCCTGGATCCGACTCACCGCGGGCGATGCGCGAAGGCTTGACCGCGCCTTATGTCGATGGCGTCGTGTTCGTTCACGCGCTGCGGCGACACGGCGGGTGGCCCGAGGTGGATCACGCGTGGCAAAATCCTCCCACCACCACAGAACAGATCCTTCATGTCGACAAGTTCAACGCGCACGAGCTCGCGATCGACGTGCCCGCGCCGACGATCGCAGCGCTCGGTGCTGGGTTTGCGGTCGTCGACACCGACACGTTCGGCGAGCTCACGCTTCGCATCAGCTTCGCAGAATGGACCAGCGACCGTGACGCTGGCGCTGCCGCCGCGCATTGGGGTGGTGATCGCGTCGTGCTCGCCCGCAAAGCCGACGACGTAGCGCTCGCCTGGCGGGTTCGTTACGACGCCGATGCGCCAAAATCAGATGCATTTGCAGAGCGCGCGTTCGCCGTGGTGTCCGCCGGCATGATTCAGAAACTTGGGCCTGCCACTAGCAAAGACGGGTCTAGCGTGTGCTTCGAAAAGCCCGGCCGCGCGACCCTCGCCTTCACGCGTGCGGGTCGCGATGTGTTGCTCGCTGCCGGTCCTGCCAATGCTGCCGACATGACACCGCATGGCGATTGCGCCCTCGTGAAGAAGTGGTCGCAAGACATCCTTGGCATCGCGCCCACGCCCGCGTCGGCTCCGCGAAAAAAGTAGGCTACGACTGCGCGGCCTGCTTGACCATCAAGAGCCCTGCGTACGCTGCGAAGGTTTGGATCATCTGTCGATCACCGGGGAACATGCGGTGCTTGACGATCGTGCCCGACGCTGTGGTCACGGCGATGTAAACGGTGCCGACCGGTTTGTCCGCCGTGCCGCCTGATGGACCCGCCACCCCAGTGAGAGCGAGCGCGACGTCGGCGCCGCTCACATGCCGAACGCCCTCGGCCATGGCTGCGGCGACTTCGGAGCTGACCGCGCCGTGTCCGCGAATGACGTCTTCGTCGATGCCCAAGAGGCGTGTTTTTGCGGTGTTTGCGTAGGTCACTGCATCGACCAACAAGAAGTCGCTCGCTCCGGGTTCGCTCGTGAGCAAGTGTCCGACGAGTCCACCGGTGCATGACTCGGCGATCGCGAGAGTGAGGCCCTTGTTGCGAAGCGTGCGACCCACGACACTCGCGAAAGTGTCGTCGCCTTCGCCATAGATGATGTCCGCCAATCGGGCGCGCACATCCACGCTGGCCTTCTCGCAGAGTTCGCGAGCGAGGTTTTCGTTTGGCGCGCGCGCGAGCACCTTCACTTCGATGCCGGACAAACTCGCGCGGTAGCCGATGGTCACTCCGGGGTTGGTCTCTTCGATGCCGGCGAGTCGCTCGCCGACTGTGCTCTCGGGCAAGCCGAACGTGCGTAGACGAACCTGATGCGAAGTATGGGGCGCGAGCTCACGAATGCGTGGCTCGACTTGCTCCTCGAACATCTTCTTCATCTCACGCGGTACGCCCGGCATGAAGAACGCGAGCGCCTTGTCCAACCTCACAAAAAAACCTGGCGCGGTACCGATTGGATTGACCAACACCTCCGCGCCCTCAGGGAAATTAGCCTGTTTTGCGTTCGTCTCGCTCATCGTGCGACCGAGTTTTTCGAATCGTCGGCGGATGTGGTCGAGGGACGCGTCGTCACGTTTGAGCGCAACGCCGAGTGTGGCCGCGACCGCTTCGGTGGTGAGGTCGTCTGTCGTGGGTCCGAGTCCACCGGTGCAGACGATGATGCTCATCGTGCGACCGAGTCGTTTGAGTGTTTCGATGATGCGTGCGCGATCATCATCGACGACGACATCTTCGACGACTTCGAAGCCCAGGTCCGTGAGGCTCGATGCGAGGTGAGTCGCGTTGGTGTTGACGAGTTCTCCACGCGTCAGTTCGGTCCCGATGCACAATACGGCTGCGGTCATGAGGACGGTCGAGCGTATCAACTCACCGCGCCGAGCGCCACGCGTCTCCGCTCACAAGTCGTAGGCGCAACGAGCCCCAATCCAAGCCTCTTTCGCGTCGACCTTCACTTCGACTCGAGCCCATGTGCGCATCTCTGTCGCGAGTGTCGACCGCCATGACCCGCCGTGCACGAGGCCCACGCCAGGCGCGACATCGTCCGACACCCACTCGGCCACGTTCCCCGCGAGATCGTGGAGACCCTCGCGCGTATCGCCGTCCCCATGTGCGCCCACTGTGTCTGGACCCGTTCCGCCTTGCGCGCACGGCCCGCTCTCCACGCCCCACGCCCCACGTCTGCACACCGCGCCAGTGTCTCCCCATGGATACCGTCGCGGTTGAGAACCCGCAGCAGCGACCGTCCACTCGTCATCAGTCGGAAGGCGCCCGCCCTTCTGCGTGCACAATGCAAGTGCTTCGGCCCTGGAAACACGGCTCATTGCGACGACGCCATTGGCTTCGGTGAGTTCGAACGGATCGATCGCAAACTTGCGGACGTGCACCGTGCGTGGCGTGACGCGTCCCTCCGCTTCCCAATCGGACGGACCGATCAGCACTGTGGTCTCGGGGATCTCCACGCGAAGGTTTGGAGCGACGCATCGCCCTGCTTGGACGACGAGCGGCGAGGGGCATGCCGTTGCGCTCACGCAGGGGTCACTCTTGCTCGCACAACAGCGCGCCCCAGATTGAACGAAACCGTACCCGCATGGCGCCGTCGGATCAGGTGCTGACACTGCGACTGCGATCGATGCAGCTGCCGCGCATGCCGCGACGACCCAATAGACCGCCGCGCGCATCTTCAGGCAACCGAGACCGTCAGCGTGCCAACGTTCTCGATCTCCACGGCGACACGGTCGCCCACCACGATCGGACCGACGCCAGCTGGTGTGCCGGTGACCAGCAAATCACCGGGTTCTAGCGTCATCGCGGCGCTGCAGTACGCGATGAGCGTCGCGACGTCGAAGATCATGTTCGAGGTCCGACCGTCTTGTCTGATCTGATCGTTGACTCGGCAAACGATCCGAACATCACGCGGATCGAGTTCGGTCTCCACCCACGGACCCACCGGGCAAAATGTGTCGAAGCCCTTGGCGCGCGCCCATTGACCGTCCGTTTTTTGGAGATCGCGCGCGCTCACGTCGCACACGCAGGTGTACCCAAAGACGTGAGTCATGGCGTCTTCGCGAGAGACATTCTTCGCGGTCTTGCCGATCACGACCCCGAGCTCTGCTTCGTGCTCCACCCGCTCGCTCTGCGGCGGCAACACAATCACGCCTCCCGGTCCGATGAGAGACGTGCGCGGCTTCAAAAAAAGCAGCGGCTCTTTTGGAGGCTCATTTCCCAGCTCTTTTGCGTGCGCCGCGTAGTTGCGACCGATGCAGAGAATCTTGTTGGGATTGACCGGTGCGCGAAGGGCGTCGCTCGTAAACGCGACATTCTCGCCCGTGACGAATCCGCCGAGCCAGGGAGCGTCTGTGAGAATGTCGGCTGCGGTGTCGCCCGAGAGACGGGCCCAGCGCGTGGTGGTGGTCGTCGAGATTCTTGCGTAGCGCATGGGTCGGCCGTAGCAGCAATCTCAGAGCGCACGCAAGACACGGGAGCCATTGTCCTCGCTCGGCGACAGACAGAGCGGCAAACCGCAACCTTGGTCGTCAGTGGTGTCATCGATCCCCAAGTCAGCGACCATCCCTTCGGTCTTGACGCGCTCTTCTTAATCTCAACGGCTCGCGATCGCCCTATAACCAAGGCCACCATGACGGATCAAGAAACCCCCAAGCGACCCTCCCCACGCCGTTTCTTGCCGCTCCTCGTCGTCGCGGTCCTCGGGCTTGCGTACGGCGGATATCGCACCATGACAGCGCGCAAGCCCTACGAGTGGAGCGGGACTGTCGAGGCTCGCGTCGTCACCGTGGGTTCACGAACGGGCGGTCGCGTGAAGGAGCTGCGCATCCACGAGGGCGATGTGGTCAAAGCTGGCGATCCGCTCGTCGTGCTCGAAGCGGGCGACTTGCAAGCGCAGCGTCTGATCGCGGCAGGGCAACTCGCGCAAGCTCGGGCCATGCTGTCCAAGCTCGAGAAAGGCGCGCGCCCCGAGGAGATCGAACAAGCGCAAGCGCGCGCGCAGACAGCGACGAGCGCCTACCAGGAGACACGCGCCGGTGCGCGAGAAGAGCAAATTTCAGCCGCCAAATCGCGTCTCGTGGCGGCGCAGGTCACGGTCGACAAGTCGCAGCAAGATGCCGACCGCGTTCATGCGCTTTTTTCGAAGCAGGCGGTGTCTCAAGCCGAGGTCGACAATGTCGATGCTCAGCTGAAGGGCGCCATCGCACAACGAGACGCGAGCAAAGAGCAACTCGCAGAACTGCAAAACGGCGCGCGCCAAGAAGACGTCGCTCAAGCGCTGTCTCGCGCTCGTGAAGCGCAGGCGCAGGCAAAGCTCGTGAGCAATGGCTCGCGCGTCGAAGACATCGAAGCGCAACATGGCGTCGTCGACGCGGCCCAGGGTCGACTCGATCAAATCGACGTGGCCATCGGAGAACTCACGATCAAAGCGCCTGTCGATGGACACATAGAAGCCCTTGATTTGCGGGCCGGCGACATCATTGCGCCCAACGCTACTGCGCTCACGTTGCTCGAAGAAGGTCAGCTGTTCGTGCGCATCTATGTTCCAGAGACGCACCTCGGAGCGATCCATGTTGGCGATGAGGTCCCCATTACGGTCGACTCGTTTGCGGGCAGGAGCTTCAAAGGGAAGGTCGAGCACATCAACTCGATCGGGGAGTACTCGCCGCGCAACCTGCAGACCGCAGACGAGCGCGCGGACCAGGTGTTCGCCACCCGCATCGGACTCGAAGAAGGCAAGACCGAACTGCGCGCGGGCATGGCGGCGTTCATCACGGTGCCCAAGTGAGTGACTTTGCGATCGACGTCCAAGAAGTCACACGCAACTTTGGAGAGTTCTGCGCGCTCGAGCGCGTGAGTCTCGGCGTGAAAAAGGGCACGATTTACGGTCTACTTGGGCCTAACGGATCGGGCAAGAGCACGCTCATTCGCATCTTGTGCGGGCTGCTCGCGCCCAACGGAGGACGCGCGACGGTCATGGGACTCGACGTCGCAAAGAGCGGCGAAGAGATTCGCCGACGCATTGGTTACATGAGTCAGCGATTCGCCCTCTACGAAGATCTGACCGTCAGCGAGAACCTCGATTTTTACGCGCGCGTCTATGGCTTGACCGGCGAGCGCAAGAAGCGACGCAAGCAGGCCGCCGTGGACCTCACTCACATCGGGCCGTACTTGGAGCGTCGCGCAGGACAGCTCTCCGGAGGCTGGAAACAGCGGCTCTCGCTCGGGGCGGCGTTGATGCACGAGCCCGAAGTGATTTTTTTGGACGAGCCGACCGCCGGCATCGATCCCGTCGCGCGCCGCGAGCTATGGGACTTGCTCTTTCGACTCGCCGCAGAAGGCATCACGCTGCTCGTCACGACGCACTACATGGACGAAGCCGAGCGCTGCGGCGAGGTTGGTTACCTCTATTTGTCGAAAATGATCGTCTCGGGTTCGCCAGATGAACTGAAGAATCACAGCTCGGTGAACAAGAAGGGGATGCGTCGTGTCGAGGTGACCACTGCCAAAACTGCCCGCGCGTTGACATGGTTGCAGAGTCAACCATTCTGCACGGGAGCCACGATTTTTGGGCAAGCGGT
>JAYVXK010000790.1:0-4674 GCA_043785265.1 Myxococcales bacterium
CTGCACCTGCATCTTCGGCGTGATGTCTCCCATCTCATCGAGAAACAACGTGCCGCCGTGCGCTTCTTCGAACACACCGCGCTTGAGTCCCACCGCACCCGTGAACGCGCCGCGCTCGTGGCCAAACAGCTCGCTCTCGAGAATCGACTCGGGCAACGCCGCACAATTGACCGCTACGAACGGCTTGTTCGATCGTGGACTCGTCGAATGGATTTGTCGCGCAACCAGCTCTTTTCCCGTGCCGCTCTCGCCGATGATCAGCACAGTGGCTGTGGTCGGTGCGACATGCGCCACGGTCTTGTAGAGATCGATCATCGCAGGAGCCGCGCCCACGATCTTCGATGCGCCCGCCGCAATTTCGCGCGGATCGCTTGGTGCTCTTGCTTGCGCAGCCAACACTCTTCGCGCGACGGCTTCTCCCACCATCCGCTTCAACTCTGTCGGCTCGATAGGCTTGGGCAGGTAGTCATACGCGCCCTGGCTCACCGCGCTCATCGCTCCTTCGATGTCCGCATACGCGGTCATCAAAATCACGGGCATGTGCGGCGCGTTCTCGCGGACGCGCTTGAGCACGTCATGACCACTGGTGTTGTTCGCGAGATGAATGTCACTGAGCACGATGTCGAATGTCGCGAGTTTCGGCCCTGTTGGCAGATCATCCGCGCAATCGATCACCTCGACTTGGTAGCCGTCGGTCCGCAACACACGCGCGAGCAGCCCTGCGAGCATGTCATCGTCCTCGAGCAACAGCACTCTGGCTTTGATTACTGTCGGAGCGGGCGTCGGCTGCGAGGGGCGTTCCATTTCGGTCATCATGTCGCGTCCTTTGGTTCGGGAGAAGCGGTAGCAAGAGGCCATGGGGGCGAAGTGTCCCTCTCGTCATGACGGAGGAGGGACAAGCATGGCCCAACAAGCTCGTTTTTGAGGGTTTTGCGGACCACGGCGACCAGCTTCGCAAGCCCCGTACCTTCCGCTCTCGCCTACTTGAGGACCTTGTCGAGCGTCCGCGTGAGATCGATGAGGTCGATGAGGTCTTCGACGTAATCGAGCTTGTCGGTTTCGATGCGCACGACTGGCGACAAATCGTAGCGATCGAACCAAGAGCCATAGAGTTTGTGCAGTCGGCGCAAGTAAGCATCAGGGATGGCCGCTTCCATCTCTCGACCGCGTTTCGCGATGCGCTTGCGTGCGGTGCGAAGCGAGCAGCTCAGCGCGATGAGCACATCCGGTGGCCGCAGCGCACGACGAATGCCCTCGTACAAGCGGGAGTAGACCTCCCAATCGCGCTTCTCCATGTGTCCCTGCTGGTGGAGGTTCTTCGCGAAAATCTCTGCGTCTTCGTAGATCGTGCGGTCGATCACAGCAGACGACTCACACGCCTCCAGTCGTTGATGCAGCTCCAACTTGTGCGCCAAGAAGAACGCTTGCGATTGGAATGCCCAACGAGACATGTCGCCGTAGAAGTCCTTCAAATAGGGGTTCTGCTCATTCGGCTCGTAAAACGGCACGAGCCCGTAGCGCTTCACCAACCACGCGACGAGGGACGTCTTGCCTGCACCGATCGTCCCTGCAACCGCGACGTGTCGTCTCATCCACGTGCACCAGCAAGCACGACACGCAGCGTAGTGCCGAGCGACGGCGAGAGTTCGTGTGCCAGCATCGCTCTTCCGAGATCATGAGCGGTGCGATGCTCATGCGAGTAGGCCAGCTTCGCGAGGGGCCTGAACGGCGCGTGGATCACCGACTTTTGCGGATGATCAAAGAGCATCGAGTTGTGCACGACACCCGTGCCGCTCTGAATGTCGGCGGGCGTGTGACCAGGAAACGCTCCCCACGTCGTCGACCCCAATGCATAACCGAGCGCAGCCCACGCATTGAGGGCTACGCATCCATAGCGAAGCTGCGTGATGGCCCGATCGATCTCGACCTCGCAAGATTCTGCGGTCGAAGGATGGACCAACATCATGCATGAGAGCGTTCCCCAACAATCGTCATTGGCGAAACGCACCGCTCGAGCCAAAAACTCGCCTGGCTCACTCGCTTCGAGCGAAACGGTGGCGAGCACACCACAGAACGCTTCGTGGGTGAGGGCGTACTCGCCGTGCTTGGCCGGCACCTCTGCGAGGATCGTCCAGGGGACCACAGACTCGCCCGCCGCACCCACGGGATCGGCCGCAGGATACTGATCGAGGAAAGCCCGAAACCGCTCTTGTGCGCCTGGATAATAGGCTTTTCGCGGGGGCGTCTTCGCGAGCGCATGCTCCAACGCGGTCAGAAAAGCTTGACGCTGCACCCAGCCTTTCGCGACGACGACGACCTTCGCTGCGTTGCAGTTGAAGCTCGCATTGTTGGCGACCATCGCTGCGACGTGTTTCGCTTGAAAAGAAATGTCCGCAGACGACCATGGGCCTGGCACCACGATGATCGGCGTCACGCACCCAAGCTCCGCCGTGAACGGCTTGTCGTTCTTCTTCTCGCCGCGCTTCTTCCGCGCGTCGTCGCCCCACACAATCGCGTCGTAGGTGCGGTCCGACCCAGTCACATGCAGCGAGTCCACGAGCGCATGCTCACAAAGGTAGCTGCCCTCGTCTGCGCCACCGTACGCAACCGCCGCAAACCCAGCATCGATCAAAGGCGCGAACGCACGCTCGAAGATGGGACCGATGTATTCGTTGACGGGGTTGACCTTCACGAGGACGACTTCGTTCTCTGCGAATAGCTTGTAGAGTGCATCCATCAATGGAATGGACGACACGTTGCCCGCGCCGAGAATGACGCACACACGTCCCGGCCCTGGCTCGTCGCGATAGATCTTGCCCTGAGAGGGCGGTTTCCCCGGCTCGATCCACACCTCGGCGCGATGCCCCGCAAAAAGCACGCTCTCTCTCGCTCCGGTCGCCAACACGTCCGCGATGATGGCGCCGCTCGCGTGCTTCCGCAGACGCGAGGCGGGCGGCGCGCCCTTGTGCTCGAGCGCGCGGACGAGTTGTCGCAAGTTGCGCATCGTCACGACCGGGCCGCCCAACCACTCCTCGCCAGACGACGGTCCACTAGGATCGAGGCCCTTCAGTGCGCAACCATCGAGCACCCAGCGATCCGCGACTTCTGCGACTCCCTTCATGCAGGCACGCAAGAGCGCGATCCGATCGGGGATGGCCACTTTGGTCCAGAGGCCTTTTTTCGCGCTCAAGCCTGCCAGCAGCGCGTCGAGATCGGTCCGTGCGGTCGTGGCCATGATGGCGACTGTACGCGAAAAGACGCAACTCTCGAAGCCGCTGGGCGATGGAGCGCCATGCGACTTTACAAAGGCCGTTACGAACTCATTGGTCGCATCGGCCGTGGCGGAGCAGGGGAGGTGTGGAGGGCGCTCGACCGCAGACTAGGTCGCGAGGTCTGTATCAAACGCCTGATCGCTCAGCTCCCTCCAGAAGCGGCGATCGAGGTTCGCGAAGAAGCGCGTCTCCTGGCGCGAGTGCGTCACGCGAACGTGGTGTCGCTGCTCGACGTAACCGCAGACGAGCATGGCGCGCCGGCACTGGTCCTCGAACTCATCGAAGGAGCTGATTTGAAGGCCATTTGCACACAGATCGAGGACACCGACTCTGTTGGCTTTCTCCCCGATCGCGTAGCGGTACACGTGGCTTGTTGTGTCCTACGCGCGCTCGCAGCGGTTCAACGCGCCATCCCCGGCTTGGTTCATCGAGACGTCACACCGCACAATGTTCTCGTTTCAAAGGAAGGAGAAATCAAACTGACGGACTTTGGGATCGCCCTCGCGCCTCTCCGGGCGCGCCTATCTGCACCGCTGACCGTTCGCGGCAAGTTCGGGTATATGGCACCGGAGCAAGCGCGTGGAGAGACGCTCGACCCACGCGTCGACCTCTTCGCCGTCGGAGTGATGCTCTATGAACTGCTCACTCGAGTTCGACCTTGGGGAGCAGCGCGAGGCATGCGCGAGCTGCGTCGCATCGAACGAGGTCAGGCAAACCCGATCGAGCGTGTGCGTCGGATCGACCGCTCGCTCGCCGCTGCGGTGGGCAAACTGCTCGCTCATGATCGAAAAGAGCGCTTTTTGTCAGCCGAATCAGCGTTGCGAGCCCTCGCGCCATTTGGTTCGAGCGATCTCGAAACTTTGCGCCTTGCACACATCTCGCGCACCATGGAATACAAGATCCCACTCCATGAAAACGCGCACGACCGGACAGGCAGTCCGCCGTCAGTCAGCGCTCGCATCACACCGTCGAAGTCGCTCTGCGCCACGGTGGTCGCCAACCGTGCTCGTCGTGCATAGGTATGACATTGACTGTCATAGCCTCCGTCGCAGCGCCCAAGAACGCATCCATCCACGATCTTCTCAAAATAAATGTCGCTCATGGATTGACGGGAGTCTTTTGAGTAGAATACATTCACGACCGTTGACGCTTGCGGGATGCCGCTACGCCAGCCCCAGTGGAGCAGGCGCCACGGGAACTCGGGTAGGCCTCAGTGTTTGGGGGGCAGAGGGACGACGGCCATGACGACCGAGGGCTTTTCCGATGACGAGCTCGCGCGCATCGAGCGCGACCACAAAGAAGGACTGACTTCCGAGCAGATCGTGAGCGTACTGAGCAAGAAGAGCGTTCGCTTCACCGAGGCGACTCTCCGCAAGTACGTGCAGCTTGGCCTGCTCCCGAC
>JAYVXK010000791.1:0-4666 GCA_043785265.1 Myxococcales bacterium
ACATCACCCATCGGCACACCAGGCGACGCCTGCTCGGTCGAGCTCGATCGCACCCGTCTCCCACTCTTGCCAACGACCGCGCGTTGTTTGTTCGTGCCCCATGTGGCGAGCGTGGACGCTGCGAGCGGTTCGTATTGTTGATTGAATCGCGGAGGAACTTTCGAGTCTCTTCGATAGCGCAAGAGAACGTCATGAACCCGCTGAAAATTAGGGGTCTTGGAGGGCCAGCGGCGATACCGCCAAACGATCTCACTGGCGAACTCCTCGGCCCCGAAAATTTCGTCGCACGCCACCTTCACGTAGTGACTCGTCTTGGGATCGACATGCACCACCAGACTGCCCCACGGCGCAAGCAACGCGCGCGCAGCTGTGATGCGTGGGAGCAACGCCTCGAGATAGCTGGCGCGATCGACCCAGCGATCGTCGAACGCCATTTTCGTCGTGCGATCCGTGCGCGAAATGGCCTCATGAACGCGTCCGGTCAGAAACGGCGGGTCCATGTAGACGAGTGTGAAACTCCCCGAGCGAGTTCGCGCTAGCTCACGCATCACGCGCAGATTGTCTCCGCGATAGAGCGTGCTCTCGCCAGTTTCGAATGCAGGCTCCAACGCGCTGACCTTCGCGAGAGACGGCGCGGCGCGCTTGCCTTCCCATTCGAGCGTCACGGGGCGATGGAGCTTCACTAGGCAAATGGTATCGGGCCGCGCTTGGGCTCCCCAAGTTTTCGGGGTATGCCTCACGGATGCGTGCCGTTCCGTGGCTGTTTTTTGCTCTGATCATGGCGGCGTGCACTCGTCCGCCTCCAGACGCCACTCCCGAAGGCGCTCTGAGACTTTGGATCGATCGCATGGACGTGCAGAGCTCCGACCCAAAACAAGCACGCGAGGCCTACGATCTGCTTGGACCCGACGCGCGCGCCAATCTCGAAGAACGCGCCGCGAGAGCAAGTCGCGCGCAGGGCCGACACGTCGAGCCGTTCGAAATGCTCGCGCAGGGTCGCTTCGGATTGAAGTTCCGCCCATCTGCGATGCACGCTCAGATTCAAGGCAATGGGGCGATGGTCGACGTGACAGGAGACGACCCGACGGTCGATCGCGCAACGGTTCGCTGCACACGCGAGGGCGCTGTTTGGAAGGTCGAACCCGACCTCGCTCCGCTGCCTGCCATCCAACGCCGCCCAGGCACGACGTCCCCCTAGTTAGAGACGCTTCGCACCGAGGCGATGAGGGCTCGCATGCGCGCGATCCCTGTCACGGATCGCGAACCGTACCAGCAGAGGTCTTGTCCGTCGGTGTGCACGATCGCGCCGCGTTTGGCTGCCGGCGTGTCCTGACTCGCAAACACACGCGCGTCCACTTCGGTGAAAGGATGGGGCTCGTTCGGCAGCAGCACGAGTTCAGGTGCGTGTGCGTTGACTTCGTCCATCGTCACTCGCGGATAACGCGTGTCGCGGTCGCCGACTTTTTCTTTTGGCAGAGGCTTGGCGCGACCGAGGTCTGCGGCGAGCGGATATCGGCGCTCTCGACCGGCGAACACATTTTGCGCGCCGGCGAGATCCATCATGTCACTGATGAAGGTGTCGCCATGGATCGTCATCAGCGGGTCCATCCAAATCGGACAGAACGTGGCGAGCGGCGTGAGCGTGGCGCGCGTTGCCTCTGCCTCGCGATGCGCTTCGTATCCCGACTTGATGAGCAGGGTCGCAGCTCGATCGCCGCGGAGGCCAAAAATAAGGGCCAATCGCGCCAAGTGAGCGAGGCCATCTGCAACGCGCTTCGGAAACGCGACGAGCACACGCACGCCCGCTTGCGCGAGTTGTTCGAGATCTCCGCGTGAGTTTTCTTCCTGATTGGCGAGCACGAGATCGGGTGAAAGATCGAGGATGTCCTGCACGCGAGGATTCTTGGTGCCGCCAATCGAAGGCAGTGAGGTGATCGACTTGGGTGTCGTGCAGTAGTCGGTTCGTGCGATGAGAGCGCTCGCGCAGCCGAGATCGAACACGGACAAGGTGTCGCTCGGGACGAGACTGATCACGCGCTTGGGAGTCGTCGCAAAATTGATTACGCGATCACGGTCGTCGCGAATGGTCACCGTGGGCATGTTGTTCCAAGCCACTCTGCGGGTCGCAAGCTCCTCGCGCAAGAACACAGAGCGAGCATCGTCGAGATGCGCGGCTTGACCAAGTCGGTGAAGTGGTCATAGTAACTGGTCAGATGAAGTCGATTGCGGTCACCGAGTTCAAAGCGCATTGTCTTGCGCTCCTCGAGGACATCGCTCGCACGGGCGAACCCCTGATGGTCACCAAGCGCGGCAAGCCGCTCGCGCGCATCGTACCGAGCGGCGGCACGTCGGCGCTTTATCCGCAGAGCACACTCGCCAACACGGTGGTCATCCTGGGCGATGTCGTGAGCCCAGTTTTGCCTGCAGCAGCATGGAACGCGGCTCGCGACGACGCGCGGTCAGGCCCTGCGCCGAAGCGCAAGACGCGGCGCAGGTGATTGCTCTTCTCGACACGCACATTCTCTTGTGGTGGTTCGAGGACCCCAAGCGACTGTCGTCCGCGCAACGTCGCATGCTCAAGAGAGCCAACGACGTGAACGCATTGGGCGTCTCCGACGCAACGTTTTGGGAGGTGGCGCTGCTCGTCGAGCGCGGCCGCGTGCGTTTGGCACTTCCGCTCGATGAGTGGCTGGCGCGAGCGACCGCAGCGCCTCTGGTCGAGCGTTGTGGAATGTCGCCAGCAATCGCGAGAGAGATCGTCTCGCTCGCGGCCACGTTCAATTGGGATCCTGCCGACAGGATTCTCGTCGCCACGGCGCGAGTGCTTGCGGTCCCTCTCGTCACTTCTGACGCGCGCATCATCGACTCAGGCCTCGTGACGGCGTGCTCTTGAGTGCATCGATCACCGACTGGTTGGGTGCTCATCGACTGGTGGCGGCGCTGCGGGGCCGCCGTCAGCGTGGATGCCGACGCGAACTGCGCACTCCGCCCACTCGCGATCGCCGCAAGGACCGTCGCGCCACTCGTCTTTTTCACTGTCCGGAAGCGTCGCCGATCCTGTGCGCTTGCCCACGCAGTCGATGACGCCAAGGTGTTCGTTTTCGATGATGCGATCGAGAATGAACGCGCATCCGCGTGCGCACGCCTTCGCGTCGCAGCGCTTCGCAGCACGAGACTCGCACGCGTCGGCGCATTTCGCCTCGGGTTGGTTCGACGGCCCGCTCGCAGGGCAACCCACCAGCGCGCTCGCCGTCAGCATAAAGAAAGCGAGTTTTGAGTACGCCACGCAGATGCGTCTATCACGAACCGTGTGCGTCCAAAGCACGTTCAACTGCATGACGCAGGACGGAGGGGCCTTGTGCGCCCTCGATTCGGCGGTCGTCGATCCAAATCGTCGGAAGGCCATGACCGCCCTGCACGCGAAACGCGGTGACGTCGGCGTCGATGCGTTGCGCGGTCGCGGGATCGTCCATGCACGCCCTGAACTTCTGCGGGTCGAGACCCAATCGCGTCGCCATGGCGGCACACGTCTCGTCCGTGAACTGTTCCGGCGGCGTCGTCATGAGAGCCGCTGCCATCGCGTCGCCTTGCCCAAGGTCGTCTGCGCAACACGACGCGCGCGCCGCAATCATCGCGTGTGGATGAATGCTCGTGAGCGGAACGTTCTTGCGGACCACTCGCAGTCTGCCTTTGTGGGCATCCAACGTGGGTTGAAAGTCAGCATGAGTCTGTCGGCAGAATGGACACTCGTAGTCGACGAAGTCCACCACGCAGACCTGCTCGTGCGGCGTCTTGCCCATCTCCTCGCGCACGACCAGAGGGAGCTTCGAGGTGTCTCCACGAACGGCGAGCACTCCCCAAGCGATGGGCGCCGCAACAGCCGAAAAATAGGCTCCCGCGGGGATCGCAACGAACATCGGCGACAGCGGTCGGTCGAGTTCGCGCCGCGAACGCAATGTCGCAAGACCAAGAAGCGCGAGCATCGCCACGTCGACCACCATGCAATACTTGCAAAATACACCCATGCGAATCTGTGTCGCGATGAGGACAGCCGCGACCGTGCCTCCCATCCCTGCAGTCACCAAGTGTGCAGCGCGCGCTTTTGGTCCGCGAATGAGCAGAGTCGTCGCGACGATGACGTAACCGATGAGACCGATCGCTGGCAGCGGGATGGGTCCCAACCAGCCAATGCCCGAGTCGCGGATGGCGCTGCAACCGCCACCGTCTGCGCAGAAGAGCGGTGTTGGGCGCACGTAGTCGACGAGCAAGGCCGCGCTCGAGAACATGCCGCCGAGTGCGAACATGGCTGAGGCGACGAACCAGGCCATCGCGAGGCGTTGATCGAGCGTGGCAGGGCGGCGGGTCAGGATCGTCGGAGTCATTCGTCAGTCCATCGCAAGAGACATGTGCGCGCCGTCGAAGGCGCCCGTGGCAAACAGCATCTGTGCCGGTGGATTTCTTCCCGGCAACTGTGCATGCCGCCGTAACCTGTCTCGACCCTATCCATATCGCAAACGAGGCTAGTCGGCCTTTTGGAGACTAGCGCCTCACAGGACATCTTAGACAATGACATCACACCCGCGCGGCCCAGATTCACGCCGCCTCCCCTCGAGACAATCCGTTCTCGATTTATTTTCGCGCGAACATCGCGCACTCCACGCAAAAG
>JAYVXK010000792.1:0-4664 GCA_043785265.1 Myxococcales bacterium
GATTTCGCCGAAGTAGACCTCTTGCTCCTTGATGTCGCGCACGATGCGCTCGCCACCTTCGCGGGTGTCGTAGATCATCAATTGAGTGGTGACCTTGATCGGCGCCGCGTAGGTCATGCCGCGCTGGCGACACTCGTCTACGTCGTACTTGGGCTTCTCGAGGTTGTAGCTGACGAAGACCAGCTCGCTCGTTCCGTTGAAATCCTTGATCGGAAAGACGCTCCTGAAGACGGCTTGCAAGCCGACCTCGACACGATCGCCGATGGGCACGTTCGCTTGGAGGAATTTGTCATACGACGTCTTCTGGATGTCGATGAGGTTGGGAACATCGATCACTTTTGAAATGCGACCGAGATTCTTACGGATACGGAAGTTGCTCTGGATGACGTTCGCCATCACTACTCCTAGGCAAAAGAGTTTGGAGTTAAGGCAATAAGAGGGGGACTAGAGGGGCTAATAAGAGCAGAACGCGTCGACAAAGGCCGACGGCCCCTCCCCCATCGAAACGGGAGAGGGGTCTTGGTTGTCAGGCAGGTCGTTACTTGAGTTCGACCTTGGCGCCCGCGTCTTCGAGCTTCTTCTTCATCTCGTCAGCGTCTGCTTTGGAGACGCCTTCCTTGAGATCCTTGGGAGCTGCCTCGACGAGGTCCTTCGCCTCTTTGAGTCCGAGGCCCGTGATCTCGCGGACGACCTTGATGACGTTGATCTTGTTCGCGCCGGCCTCTTTGAGGACGACGGTGAACTCGGTCTGCTCTTCTTTGACTGCTGCAGCAGCGGCGGGAGCAGCTGACATTGCAACAGCGGCGGGAGCGGCTTTGACGCCCCACTTGTCTTCCAGGGTCTTGATCAGCTCTGCGATCTGGATGACCGGAAGGTTGGAAAGGTAGTCGACGACTTGGTCTCGCGAAATGTCTGCCATGGTCATTCTCCGTAATTCTTATTCAATAAACTTTTTTGGATAACTGCCGACTCGAGTGTGCTCGGGTTCGGGCTCAAACCTTTTGCTCTTTGGCGACCAGCACGTAGACGAAGTTCTGTGCAGGGGCCTGTAGCAATTGAACGAACTGCGTGAGCGGCGCTTGGAGCGTCGCAAGCAGCATGGAGCGGAGCTCGTCTTTGCTGGGCATCATCGCGAGTTGGTCTTCGACACCTTTGGCGTCCAGTACCGTTCCCTCGATGAGTCCTGCTTTGACCTTCAGCTTTTCGCCGGCTTCTTCCTTGCGGAAAGCTTTGACGACTTTGGCTGCTGCGCTCGGGTCCTCGTAACTCCAAGCGACGCCGGTCATGCCGACGAGAGCCACCTTGAGCTTTGCAGCGTAGGGGGCGTCTTTGAGCGCTTGTTTCACGAGCGTATTCTTGACGACTTTGTACTCGACTCCCGCTTTGCGGAACTCGGCACGAAGCTTCGTTGCGTGTTCGACAGTCATCCCCTTGTAGTCAAGGAAGACAGCAGCCGTCATGCGATCGAATCGCTTCTTGAGTGCGCCAATCTCTGTATCTTTTGCAGGCCGTTCCATTGATCAGCCCTCCTCGTCCGTGTGTCCAAGGAACGGTCCCGGGTCTACCTTGACGCCGGGGCCCATGGTCGAACTGACCGTGATGCTCCGAACATAAGTGCCCTTGGCCGTCGACGGCTTTTGCTTGATGAGCGCTTGAATGAGGGCAGAGGCGTTGTCAGCCAATGCTTGTTCGGTGAACGAGCACTTGCCGATTCGCGCATGAACGATTCCCGCTTTTTCGACGCGGTATTCGATCTTCCCACCTTTGGCTTCGCGAACAGCATTGCTGACGTCGAAGGTGACCGTGCCAACTTTGGGGTTAGGCATCAGGCCGCGAGGACCAAGAACGCGACCGAGTTTACCTACGGCGCCCATCATGTCGGGCGTCGCGATAACGCGATCGAAGTCCATGAACCCTTCGGAGACTTTGGCTACCATGTCATCGCTTCCGACGAAGTCAGCGCCAGCCTCACGGGCCTCACGCTCCTTGTCGCCTTTGGCGAAAACCAACACGCGGACGGATTGTCCGGTGCCGTGCGGTAGGACGAGCGCACCACGAACCATTTGATCGGCGTGTTTTGGATTCACGCCCAAACGGATCGCAATATCGACCGTCTCGTCGAACTTGGCGAACTTGGCCTTCTTGACCAAAGCTACCGCCTCCTCGACCGTGTATTTGCGCGCTCGATCGAACAGTTCTTCGACCTTCGCGCGATTCTTCGACACTTTCGCCATTTGCCTCCTACTTCGATCTTCTCGATCTCCCACCGTTGCCGTCGACTTCGACGGGCGGTGGTGCTTTGTGGAAGGACCATTTCCTTCCACTCCATTTTTCTAAAAAACTTAGTGATTAGTTGGTGTCACTTCTCGACGACGTCGATGCCCATCGATCGCGCGGTGCCGCGGATGGTCCGCATCGCAGACTCGATGTCGGTCGTGTTCATGTCTTGGATCTTCTGTTTGGCGAGATCGCGAACCTGAGCCATCGTCACTTTGCCAACCTTGACCTTGTTGGGCTCTTTCGAGCCTGCGCCAGGTTTCTTGTTGGTGGACAAACCTGCTGCCTTTTTGAGGAGCACGCTCACCGGGGGAGTCTTGAGGATGAAGGTAAAGGAGCGGTCCGAGTAGACGGTGATCACCACTGGGATGATCATGTCGCCGCCCGCAGTCTTCGCGTTGAACTCTTTGCAGAACTGCATGATGTTCACGCCCTGCGCACCGAGCGCGGGACCGACGGGGGGCGCCGGATTGGCCTTGCCTGCGGGGAGCTGGAGCTTGACGTAACCGGTAATCTTCTTCATCGCGCTATTCTCTCTTTGTCCGTTTTCAGGCGGACTTTCGTGCCGTTTTTGGTTTCGGCGCTCCTACGATGTTCTGCGAGACTCGCAGGTCGTAGTAGGTTGATTGCTAATACTCAGTTCAGTGATGGGTAGATTTGGTTCAGGCCCGTTTCTCTACTTGGCTAAAATCGAGCTCGACTGGGGTGGCTCGTCCGAAGATGGAGACCTTGACCTTGAGCTTTTGCTTGTCGGGCTTGACCTCTTCGACGGTGCCGGAGAAGTTCGCGAACGGACCGTCGATGACGCGAACGTCCTCGCCGATGTCGAACGAAAGCCGCGGCTTGGGTTTGACGACGCCTTCGATAGCACGTCGGCGCTGATCGTCGATCTCTTGTGGTTTGACCTCTTGCGGACGCTGGTTTCCGATGAAGCCCAGCACCTTGGGAGTGTCCTTGACGATGTGCCAGTTCTCTTCGCTCATCTCCATCTCGAGGAAGATGTAACCAGGCAAGCTCGTCTTTTGACGCACCTTGGTCTTCCCACCGGCGCGCGTCTCTTGGACGGTCTCCGTGGGAATGAGAACTTCACCGAACGAGGATTCCTTCGAATGTTCTTTGATGCGCTGCTGCAGCGCCTCGCGAACTTTGTTCTCGAATCCTGACGTGGTCTGTATGACGTACCACTTCTTGGCCATGGCTACTCCAGAGCCCTCGCTGAGCGAGGATGTCCTTTCAAGACCCATAAACGTGCTTCGTAACCCAGAGCCAGAATTGGTCCATCAGAGCAAAGTAGACCGTTGCCAGTAGGGTAGTAATGATGACGACTGTCGTGGATGAAGTGACGTCTTGGCGGGAAGGCCAAGTCACTTTGGTGAGTTCTTCGGCGACCTCTTCGACGAGGATGCGCGTTCGTGCTTGGCGCCAATAGTAGAGAGTGACCGAAACTGCCAACACCAGTGCGATGACGACGCTGAGTTCGTCCTGCGCTTCAGGGAGACTGTCGGGCTTCCAGTCGTGGAGTTTGTACCAGGTGTAGTCGATGAACTTGTACGAGACGAACGCGATGGCAATCCCCACGGCCATGTAGGCCGCGTAAACGAAGCGCGTATGACCGAGTTGAGTCGGCATCTCGTCGCGCGCGTCTTCGAGTGCGGGCGATTGGTCGTCGCCCTTTTCGGAGACGACGATCTTCCTACTGCCCTTGGTTTTCTTGGATTTAGCTTTAGGCTCGTCCGTCTCGGACTCGTCTGCATCGGACTCGTCTTTCGACTCTGCAGTTTCCGCGTCTGACTCCGATGCCTCTTCCGATAGCGAAGGACGTGACTCGTCCGTGGACTCGGCCTTTTCGGCTTCGTCTTCGGATTCGTCTGTCTTTTTCTTTTCGACTTCGTCGTCGGTGGCCATCTGATGTCTCTTGTTTTGCGGGAATGTGCAGGGGCTGGGGGGCTCGAACCCACGACCTGCGGATTTGGAATCCGCTGCTCTACCAGCTGAGCTAAACCCCTAATGGGTCAAAGATAGTTCGTAATTCGTTTCTTCCCTTACTTCGCTTCTTTATGAACCGTGTGCTTGGAGCATTTGGGGCAGAACTTTTTGAGTTCCATCTGACCCTTCTGCGTCGGTTTTCTAGTGGTTTTGTAGTTGCGGCTCTCGCAGTCGGAACAGACCAGAGAGACGGTGATTCGCGCTCCCATTGGCGTCTCCGACTCCTCTCTCGGACGAATCAGTCAAGACCCACCTGAGAGAGGAATTTGATTTGAGATATTTGCTTATTCGAGAACCTTCGTGACGATGCCTGCGCCGACCGTCTTGCCACCCTCGCGAATCGCGAAGCGCATTTGCTCCTCGAGACCCACGGGTGTGATGAGCTCAATCGTCATTTTGAT
>JAYVXK010000793.1:0-4659 GCA_043785265.1 Myxococcales bacterium
CGGGTCTATGGCGGACAGACCGCGCACTTACCCTTAAGGGTTAATACTGCAGGCACCATCCCACCGATCTTCGCCCTCTCTCTGTTGGGCTTTCCGCAGACGCTCGCGAACTTTCACATCCCGTTGATGAGCGATCTCAACGAGGCTGTGAACCGCCACAGCTTTGCCGGTGAGATCCTCTACGTCATTCTCATCATCTTCTTTTGCTACTTCTACACGGCCGTCACCTTCCAAGCGGTGGACGTGGCTGATAACTTGAAGAAGCAACAAGCCTTCATCCCGACGATTCGTCAGGGCAAGCAGACTGCCGACTACATCGATCACGTTCTCACGCGCATCACTCTCGGTGGCGCGCTCTATGTGTCGGCCGTGTGCATCGTGCCTGACATCATCACGCAGTGGTTCAATGTGCCTTTTTATCGAGGCGGCACGTCGATCATGATCGTGGTGGGTGTTGCGCTCGATAGCGTGCGTCAGATCGAAGCGCACCTCATCACCCGCAACTACGAAGGCCTCTCTGGCGGCGGTGGACGCACTGCCCGCATTCGCGGACGGAGAGACGTATGATGAGCGGCGGAAAAAATATCGTCTTCATGGGACCGCCGGGCGCGGGCAAGGGGACGCAAGCGAAGATCGTTTGCGAAAAGCTCGGCGTGCCTCAGCTGTCGACAGGCGACATTTTGAGAGCCTCCAAGGCCGCCGGAAAACTCGCGCCCGAGATCGTGAAGGCGATGGACACGGGCGGTCTCGTCCCCGATGACGTCGTCATTGGTCTCATCGACGATCGCATGCAGCAGCCAGATGCAGCCAAAGGCGCACTGTTCGATGGCTTTCCGCGCACTGTCGTTCAGGCCGCTGCACTCCGAGACATGCTGACCAAGCGAGGTCTCAAGATCGACGTTGCCGTCGCGATCGAGGTCGACCCTGCGCTGCTGATCGAGCGTACAGTCCTCCGCCGCACTGATAAACGGACTGGACAGATTTATCACTTGAAGTATAACCCCCCGCCCCACGATGCCGAGCTTGTGCATCGGGCGGACGACACCGAAGTAGCCGTCAAAAAGCGTCTCGACGCTTATGCGAGGGATACATCTGCAGTGATGCCTTTTTATGAAAAAGAAGGCGTGCTGAAGCGGGTCGATGGAGTTGGCAACGTTGGCGAAGTAACAGCGCGAATTTTCGCCGCGTTGGGTGTTTGAGGAAGGATTTCGTGCATGAGTGAGCGTCGGGAGCGAAAAGAGCCAAAAGGCGACAAACTAGAGTTCGACGGTGTCGTCCAAGAGGCCCTGCCCAACGCAATGTTCAAGGTCAAATGCGACAACGGCTTGAGCGTTCTCGCGACCATCAGTGGAAGGATGCGACAGTTCTACATTCGCATTCTTCCAGGTGACCGCGTCACCGTTGAGGTCAGTCCTTATGATCCCAGTCGCGGCCGTATTACCTATCGCCACAAGTAACTATCTCTAGACGGCACGTCCGCTACGCGGCGTGGTCAACACCAGAATGAGTCAGCGATGAAAGTTCGTCCGAGCGTCAAAAAGATTTGCGACAAGTGCAAGGTCGTTCGCCGTAAGGGCGTCGTCCGCATCATTTGTGAGAACCCCCGTCACAAGCAGCGACAAGGCTAAAGATCATGGCTCGAATTGCAGGCGTAGACCTTCCCAAGCACAAGCATGTTGCTTACTCGCTCCCGTACCTCTACGGCATCGGCAAAAAACTCGCGTTCGAGATCTGCGAGAAGGCGGGGATTCCCCCCACCAAGAAGACCGAAGAGCTGACCGAGAACGAGATCAAGCGCATTCGCGAGCTGCTCGAGACCGAGTACAAAGTCGAGGGAGACCTCCGCCGCGAAGTGCAGATGAACATCAAGCGCCTCATGGATCTTGGTTGCTACCGCGGTCTGCGTCATCGCAAAGGACTGCCGGTCAACGGGCAGCGCACGCACACCAACGCTCGCACCCGCAAGGGCCCGCGCAAAGGCGTCCTCTCTCGCGCGCGTCCCACCACGCCCAAGGCGTGAACCGACTTCGTATCATCGCACCTAGTACCTAAGGATTTTCGATCATGGCTCAGGCAAAGACCGCAGCAGGACCTACTTCGACTGGTGGCGCACCGGCCGCCAAAGGCAAACCCGCCAAGAAGAAGGTCAAGAAGAACGTGTCGACGGGCATCGCCCACATTCAGTCGACGTTCAACAACACCGTGGTCACCATCACTGACGTGAATGGCAACGCCGTGTCGTGGTCGAGCGCTGGCTCACGTGGCTTCAAGGGCTCACGCAAGTCGACGCCGTTTGCGGCTCAACTCGCCGCAGAAGAAGCTGCACGTCGCGCCATGGAGCACGGCATGCGCTCCATCGCCGTGTTCGTCAAAGGTCCAGGCGCGGGTCGCGAGAGTGCATTGCGCGCTCTGCAAACAGCTGGTTTCAAAGTCACACTCATTCGCGACGTGACGCCAGTACCGCACAACGGCTGCCGTCCCCCGAAGCGCCGCCGCGTCTAAGTGATCTAAAGTGTCTCGTCCTTAGTCTAAGGACAAGCCGGGATGAAGCTCCCAACTTGGGACGTGTAAACCGGTTGATTGAAAATCAATCAAAGAAGGTAGTTGAACAAATGGCTCGTTATATTGGTCCGGTGTGCAGACTCTGCCGCCGCGAAGGCATGAAGCTCTTCCTAAAGGGAGAGCGTTGCTACGGCGACAAGTGCTCTTACACACGTCGTCCTTATCCGCCGGGTCAACACGGCCAAGGCCGCATCAAGCTCAGCGAGTACGCGGTCCGTCTGCGAGAGAAGCAGAAAGTTCGTCGCATCTACGGCGTGCTCGAGCGTCAGTTCCAGCGTTACTACTTCGACTCGACGCGCCGCGCAGGCCGTACGGGCGAAGAGATGCTTGGATTGCTCGAGAGCCGCCTCGACAACGTCGTTCACCGCATCGGCTTTGCGACCACACGCATGGAAGCACGCCAGATCGTGAAGCACTCGCACATCTTGATCAACGGTAAGATGGTCAACATCCCGAGCTACGTGCTCAAGCCTGGAGACAAGATCTCCATCCACGAGCGCAGCCGCAAGATGCCGCCGATTCTCGCGGCGATGGCAGCTGTCGACAAGCGCCCGATGGTCTCTTGGCTCGAGCTCGACAAAGAGAACTTCACCGGCACCTTCAAGGCTCCGCCGGTCCGCGAAGAACTCAACGAGCCCGCCATTCGCGAGCAGCTCGTCGTCGAGTACTACTCCCGGTAGAAGTCGGGCGTTTTTCGCCGATACCGGCGCGATCGCTGCGTCGGGGGTCGTCACCGTACAAAGGTACGGCTCCTCGCCCCGCCGCAGCGCTCGCTTGGTCTCGACGAAAACCACCCAACTTCTACAGGTTGGACCTTCCCACGAGCAACCTTCCCAAGAACTAATTAGCAATAACCAAGAACGAACTCTTACAACTACCTTGCACACGGGCTGGCGACGAATTGGACCGGAGAGCGGGTTCGATGGGCAATTGGGATCGCCGCGTGAACACATGACAATAGGAGAAAGCAGACAATGAGCACTTCGATCATGACGCGTAATTGGCGCGACCTCATCCGCCCTCGTGGCATGCAGGTCGAGGCTGAGACTCTCACCGAGTTCTACGGCAAGTTCACCTGCGAGCCGCTCGAGCGCGGATACGGCATCACGCTCGGCAACTCGCTTCGTCGCATTCTCCTGTCGTCGCTGCAAGGCGCTGCGATCACGGCCATTCGCGTCGACGGCGCGCTGCACGAGTTCACCACCATCAGTGATGTCGTCGAGGACGTGACGGACATCATCCTCAACTTGAAGGAAGTCGTCCTCAAGGCCGCGACCCCCAAGACCTACACCGTTCGCATCGACAAGGAAGGCCCTGGCCCCGTTTACGCACGAGACATCTCGCTCGTCGACGGCCTCCAAGTGCTCAACCCCGACCACCTCATCGCGACCTTGGACAAGAAGGGCCCTCTCGCGCTCGAGCTCACGGTCAACGTCGGTCGCGGCTACATCCCCGCCGAGAAGAACAAGACCGCGACGATGCCCATCGGCACCATCCCGATCGATGCTCTGTTCGCGCCGATCCGCAAGGTCAACTACACAGTGACCAACGCGCGCGTCGGTCAGGCAACTGACTTCGACAAGCTCGCCTTGGAAGTGTGGACCAACGGCAGCGTCAAACCGCAGGACGCAGTCGCCTACGCCGCGAAGATCATGAAAGAGCAGCTCACGATCTTCATCAACTTCGAAGAGACCGAAGAGACCAGCTACGCGTCGACCGGCAGCGAAGACGAGCCGCTCAACGAGAACCTCTTCCGCTCTGTCGACGAACTCGAGCTCAGCGTGCGCAGCGCGAATTGCCTGCAAAACGCGAACATCCAGCTCATTGGCGAGCTTGTGCAGCGCACCGAGCAAGACATGCTCAAGACCAAAAACTTTGGTCGCAAGAGCCTGAAGGAAATCAAAGAAATCCTTCACAACATGGGCTTGCAGCTCGGCACCAAGATCGACAACTGGCCCCAGATGCTCGAGCGCTGGAAGGCTCAGCAGGCGCAGGCCTGATCTCAAAGTTTAGGAAATTGGAGTTAAGTCATGCGTCACCGAAATTCGGGTCGTAAGTTCGACCGCAACACGAGCAGCCGCCGCGCGATGCTGCGCA
>JAYVXK010000794.1:0-4659 GCA_043785265.1 Myxococcales bacterium
CTGACTTCCGAGCAGATCGTGAGCGTACTGAGCAAGAAGAGCGTTCGCTTCACCGAGGCGACTCTCCGCAAGTACGTGCAGCTTGGCCTGCTCCCGACGAGCCGCCGCGTGGGCATGAAGGGCAAACATCGAGGCTCGCAGGGGATGTATCCCGTCACGATTGTCCGCCGAATCCAGCGTCTTCGCGCGCTCATGGTTCACTACACAATCGAAGAAATTCAGCAGCAATTCTTATTCGTCCGCGGTGACATCGAGGAACTCGAACGAGCCCTCGAGAGAGTCTTTTCGCAACTCACCGGAGCTCTCAAGCCCGGCAAGAGCGGCGATGCTTCTAAGTTCGTCATGAAAGAGCTTGCAGACGCCCGTGGTTTGGCGGCCGAACTGGTCGGTAAACTCACGAACGTGGAGTCCCGCCTCACCATGCAGGCGCGGCTTCAGCGAGAGGCCGTCTAGACGACGGCGGTGTTTCGGGCGCGACGAGAAGTCGGACGCGCGCTCTTTTGAAACGAAGCCGTCAACGAGACGGCGCAGAGATGGAAGTGAATGTAGCTGTGTGTGGGTCCATCGAGGACGCACACACGAGCGAGTGGATTCGTGTTGTCGGCGCCCGCGGTGATCGCGGCGCAGCACCTGAGAGCGAGAGGCACGCGCAGGTGATCGGCATGTGAGGCGAGGCTGACGGGAGGTTCGGATGAGCACGAAAGACGAGGCGCTGTTGGGTGAGTCGGGAGGTCTAGAAATGGACGAGCCGACTTCGAGGCCGGGTCAAGACGAGCCCGAGGTCCGGACTGAGGGAGCGCTCGCGCTCGCCCCGACTGAGACGGAAGGAGAGCACGTCACGCGAGAGCAACGTCGCTCCCGCCGCAAGCGAGCGGTCCGAGCACGCACGATCAGCGTCAAGCGCATGACCAAGCGCGAGCTCGAGATGGGCCGCATGCTCTACCCAGACGTAGAAGACATCGCGAAGCCAAAAGCCCGCGTGGATTGCCAAGGCGGGGAACGTCCGTGCCCCTTCGTGTCTTGCAAACACCATCTCTACCTCGACGTCTCCGCACGCACCGGAGCCATCAAGCTGAACTTTCCCGATCTCGAAGTCTGGGAGATGAACGAGACCTGCGCGCTCGACGTCGCAGACCGTGGCGGCACGACGCTCGAAGAGGTCGGCGCGATCATGAACCTCACGCGTGAACGCATCCGTCAGGTCGAGGTAAAAGGGCTCGCGAAGCTCGAAGCTCTCAGCGACATGACCGCACTGCGCGACTACATCGACGAAGGTCCTGTCGGCAAGCGCCGCCTGCCTGTCCTCACACGTGACGACGACGAGGAAGAAGACGCCCCCGACGCGGACGACGAGGACGAGGACGACATCGCCGCCGACGTCTGAACGAACGAACGACTCACCACGGGTGAGTCAGAATTGCTCTTTTCAATAGCTTCGCTTGAGAATAACGCGACAGGGCGAGGGCTTCGGTTCTCGCCCTTCGTCTTTTGTCTGCGGGCGCTACCGTTGACCCTCGCGGCGCGCGCGGCTACCTCGACGGCATGACCGCGCCCCGCACAGCTCTTCTCTCGGTATCCGACAAATCCGGCCTGCTCGCGTTCGCTAGAAGCCTGCAAAACATGGGCTTTTCGATCTTGAGTAGCGGCGGGACGGCCAAAGCCCTCGCAGCCGAAGGCGTCCAGGTCGAAACGATCGAGGAGTACACCGGCTCACCCGAGGTCATGGGTGGCCGTGTGAAGACGCTACATCCTCGCGTCCACGGCGGCATCCTCATGCGAGGCGACATGGATCAGGCAGATCTCGAGCGGCTTGGGGGTCGACGCATCGAGATCGTCGTCGTCAATCTCTATCCATTCGAGCAAACGGTCGCCAATCCCAAGAGTACTCATGAAGAGATCGTCGAGAACATCGACATCGGCGGTCCCTCGATGGTGAGGTCGGCCGCAAAAAATCACGCGCGCGTCGCTGTGGTCTGCGATCCGGCGGACTACGAGCGTGTCCTCGCCGAGCTGCGCGACCACAAGGAAATCGCACCCTCGACGCGCGCTGAACTCGCCGCAAAAGCGTTTGCTCACACGGCGGCCTACGATGCAGCCATCAGCGGCTATCTGTCGTCGCACAACATCGACGGCTCGCGCGACGCCTTTCCCAAGTACCTCACGTTGCCGTTCGAACGTGCCTACGGACTTCGGTATGGAGAGAATCCGCACCAAGCCGGAGCCTTCTACATGGAGCACTCTGCATCCGCAGGATCTCTCGCGCGTGCTGAGAGTTTGGGTGCAGGAGGCAAAGAGCTTTCATTCAACAATCTCGTTGATGTAGACGCGGCACTTGATGCGGTGCGCGAGCACTCCGAGCCGACTGCGGTCGTCGTCAAACACACGAATCCATGTGGCGTCGCGACGGCGAAAGATCTGGCTAGCGCTTATCGACAGGCGCGCGAGGCGGATCCGCTGAGCGCGTTTGGTGGGATCGTCGCGCTCAACCGCGAAGTCGACGAAGCAACAGCGACACTGCTCGCCGAGACGTTTCTCGAGTGTGTGATCGCGCCGAGTTTTTCCACCGCGGCGCTCGCTGTCTTGCGCACCAAAAAGAATCTGCGGGTGCTGGCCACAGGGGAGTGGTTGCACGCAGACCACCAGGCCGTTCAGTACAAGCGCGTGGGTGGCGGTCTTGTTGTCCAAACGCGCGACAACACCGGTATCGGCGAAGCGACTGGGGCGAAGGTGGCCAGCAAACGAGCCCCCACAGACAAAGAGATGCGCGAACTCGAGTTTGCCTGGCGCGTGTGCAAGCACGTCAAGTCGAACGCCATCGTGCTTGCCACGAGTGGTGCCGACGGTGTGCGCACAGTCGGTGTTGGCGCAGGTCAAATGTCTCGCGTGGTTTCGGTGCAGATCGCATGCGAAAAAGCAGGCGACTTGGCGCATGGCAGTGTGCTCGCGTCCGACGCATTCTTTCCGTTCCCCGATGGGGTCGAAGCTGCCGCCAAACGCGGCATCACCGCGATTGCGCAACCTGGCGGCAGCGTGAAAGACCCCGACGTGATCGCAGCGGCCGATGCGTACGGCATGGCGATGGTGCTCACGGGCTTTCGTCACTTCCGACATTGAGAAAGTTGGCCCGAATCGCGTGACCATGGCATCGGTGCTGCCATGTCCGCGATGCGAGGATCATGCAGTGTTTGTGGCGACGCGTTCGACGTCCAGTTTCGTTATCAGATGGAAGAAACGAGACGGCACGTCCGCAGCGACGCTGCGGCGTGGTCCACACCAGACGGCGCGTTCGCGTTCTACTGCTCCCAGAAGTGTCATGCGGCCGCGTTGCGTGGCGAGTCTGGCGCGGTGGTTTGCGACGCGTGTCATGGGTCGTTCAAGCTCGATCTCGTCGCGCAGGTGCTGACCATTCGTGGCGCGCGAAAGTACGCATGTGGCGAAGCATGCCGCACGCAAGTCCTCGCTGAAGCGAATGGTGTTCGCCTAGGACAATTGAGCGTGGCGCCGCCAACGACTGCCGCTGATGCAGAAGAATATCCGGTGCCTCTCGTTCTCCGCGTGCCGAGCGCCGCGCCGGTTTCTTCGCTTCAAGCGAAACCCGAGCCACCCGCGCCCGCGACGATGACTGCGGTGGCCGCGGCCCCAGCGCCGCCTCGTCCCGCGACGCGACGACTTGCGATCTTCAATCACAAGGGCGGAACAGGCAAGACGACCACGAGCGTGCAACTCGCTGCGGCCTTTGCAGCAAAGGGTTTGCGCGTTCTGCTCGTCGACACCGACTCGCAAGGCAATGTGGCGGTGTCTCTCGGTGTCAAAGCAGAGCGGTCGCTCTACCACGTGCTCGTGATGGGACTCTCGCCCAAAGAAGCGACCATCAATGTTCGCCCCAATCTCGATCTCATCGTTTCGAACGAAACGCTCGCGGCGGCAGAACTCTACCTCGCGGGTCGTCAAAATCGCGACCGTGTCTTGCGCGAGCGGCTTGCCCGCGTGGATGGCGACTACGACATGATCGTGCTCGACTGCTCCCCCTCGCTCTCACTCATGAATCAAAATGCGCTCGTCGCGAGTGACGGCATCGTCGTTCCGGTGGCGTGCGACTACCTGTCCCTCGTCGGCGTGCGGCAGGTCATCAAGACCGTCAAGAACGTGAACTCGCTCTTGCGGCATCCGGTCCAGATCACAGGTGTCTTGCCGACATTTTACGACGCGCGCGCTCGCATTTGTCGAGATGCACTCGAGACCCTTCGCGATCACTTTGGCACCCGTTGTTTTGAGCCGATTCGCATGGCGACCAAAATCAAAGAGGCGCCAGCGCAAGGGAAGACGGTGTTCGAGCACGCGCCGGATTCCACGGCTGCAGAAGACTACGCGAAGGTCGCTGCGCGCTTGTTGGCAGACACCGCTCTTGATGAAGCTACGAGCCGAGTACCGCTCGCAGCAAACGGATGATTGGAGGAGCCGATGGGTGATCGAGACTCAGCGACCGCACGTGTGCTGGACAAGGACGACGTAGAAGGCGTGCTCAGCGGGTCGTTTTATACGCCGCTGGAGACCCCCTCGGCGAAACGACTCACCGAGAAGCCGACGCACTACAAAGTGATTTGCATCTCGATGTACACCAAAGACCTCGAGCAGCTAGACGCACTCGTCGACGAGCTC
>JAYVXK010000795.1:0-14461 GCA_043785265.1 Myxococcales bacterium
GTCGTTGAGCGTCCCAGAATCGAGGCTCGTGCCGCCGACGTTGCTATCGGTGCACGCCGCGCAGGAGAGCACGGTCAGCGCGAACAATGCCGCAGACGACAGCCATAGGCGCATGGCTCTAGTCTACACACGCAATCGTTCCCTTGATACGCTATGAGGACCGCGCGACTTTCGGCGCATCACGCGTCGTAGAGCCAATCCAATTGGCCATGAACGTGACCTCGCCGCAGCGGCGCATTCCGATCTTCTCGGCGACGGTCTCCAGGCTCCGGCTTGCACCCTGTGCATGCGAGACCGCTGGCCATCGCGCGGTGTGTGGGCTGACCGGGCGGCCTCACCTCGACCTGGTAATTGAAGTTCCCGTACGCATACCCGGCGTTGAGCTGCGGTTTGCCAATCAGGGTGCCCTCATCGAGGATCACTGCCTGCGCCGCGAGCCCCTTATTGGCGTTCCGACCAAACATTGGAAGGTCGAGAGTATCATGCGGAACGAATGCCCGTTTGGTCACCGACGGAGTGGATATAGTCCTCTCGATGCGAGCCCAACCACTCATCAACTGCCGCGACGTTCAGGCCTCCAGCCGCTGGTACCAACGACTTCTTGGGTGCGTCGGTGGTCATGGAGGGACCGAGTACGAGCGCCTCTGGGATCCGAACCTCCACACTAGCAAGTGGGGATCGGACGGTCTGATCCTGCAGCTGCACGCGTGGGAGGTCGATCACCACCACGGTCCCATGGGCGATCCCGCACGCGCCGTCGGCAACGGCATGCTCCTATGGTTCGAGGTCGACGACTTCGACGCCGCCGTGGCGCGTGCACGCGGTCTCGATGCGCCCATCTTGCTCGACGTTCATCGCAATCCGAACGCGAACCACCGCGAACTCTGGATACGTGATCCGGACGGCTATACCGTCGTCCTGGCGTCGCCCGACGGTGACGCGAACGAGGGGTAGTCGCCTCATCGCAAGCAGGTGAGCCCAGAGACCCTTACTGCGGACAAACCCAGGAAGCTCCCGCATCGGCGCCGCTCATTTCGCAAAGGCAACTTTGCGGACCGCGTCCAAACGTGCCCCCGCAGAGGGGCAAGATTGCTTGGGTCGCGATGGGGAAGCCTTCCTCCAGCGGCACTCCGAATTCGGTCGCTGCCGCACACGTGGGAAGGCTTCCACCGTCTACTTGGGCTCTCGAATACTGCACTGTCGCCGGTTCGCCACAATGGGAAGGTGACGCGCTCGACGTGCCGCAGGCCGCAACAAGCACGGCAATCAACCAGTTCAGTGAATGCCGCACGACAAGTCTCGCGCTCCGATTTCTACGGGTCTCCTGTGAACCTTCCCACGGCACAGAATCACCTCGACGCTTGTTCTGCGCACGCGCGCGTGATCGCGATGCGAACTCCAAAGCGACGATCAGAGCAGTCCTAGGAAGGTGGCTGCGTCGAGTTTGTCGGGATCGAGCCTCCGCGAGCGCGCTTCGGTCCAGGTCTGCGACGATGATCCCCTCGATTGCCGGCGTGAAATCGAACGCGACCGAGCCCCAGCCTCGCTCGGCGAAATAGGCTGACACGCGGCTCGCGGCGTCGCGCATCGACATGTCGCGCACCGAAACGAGCCCTGCCTCGAGAGCGGTCGCCTCGAGATCGACTGCAGCGCGCCGTCCCCATTGCACGCCCCACTCGGTGGCGAAGAGTTGCCAGGTCTCGGGGGCGAGCCGATCGCACGTCGCGCGCAGCGCCGCGAAGAGCACGGCCGGCGCGCCGATGAAGCGCCGCTCGAGATCGTCGCGCAGTACGCCTCTCGTCGCCTCGTCGGGCGCAAGGTCTTTCTGGAGCGCGGCGAGGCGCTCGACCGGGAAGTCCGCGCGGGGCGGCGAGATCTTCGCGCGACCGATGAGCAAGTAGAAGCGTTGGGTGCCCGGTGTGCGCAGAAGCTCCACGCTGACCTCTTGTGCGCCGAACTTGAAGTCGAAGAGGAAGTCGAAGCGCACGGGTGGCGCGTTTGGCGGCCCAGACACGAACGTGCGAAAGCGCCCTTCGAACGCCTCGGTGCGCGTGCACAACGCGACCTCAGTGAAGAAGTCGCGACCAAGCACTTGGTTCCGATCGAGCCGTGCGAGCCGCGACTCGTACAAGTTGTAACGCAGGATGGTCCCGATCTCGTCGAGCCCGATCACACCGAAGGGGAGCGCGTCGAGTTCGGCGTCCGAGCGGCCGTCGACGTTCGAGAGGTCCGAGGAGCTGGGAATCCCCGACTCGGGCCCCGTCGTCATCTGGAGCAGATTGGCCATGGTGTCAGCTGCGGAGTTTGGCACGAACGAGCGCGTCAATCGAGAGCGGATCGCGGTCGTCGATCTGCTCACCCTCCTGCTTGGCGGCGCTGCCCGCGGGGATGCTCGAAGGATCGGCGGATGCCACGGCCGCAGGGAGCGTCGGAGCGAAGCGAGCTGCGATGGCCTGCTGCGAAGCCGTTTTTTGGCTGGCGGAGCGTGTCTCGAGCCAACGCGTCAGCTCGTGCCGCAAGGCAGTCGCCGACGACGTGCGTGAGCTCACGTCCTTGCGGAGGGCGTCCATCAGAATCCGCCAGAGGGCTCCGTCGAGTCCACGCGCGTCGCGCGGGTAAGGCGGCGGTGCATCGAGCAGGTTCCGGATCACCAGCGCGACGTTCTCGTCGAAGAACGGCGGCGTGCCTGCGCTGAGCTCGTAGAGCACCGCGCCCACTGCCCACACGTCTGTGCGCGCGTCCGTCTGGAGCCCACGCGCCTGCTCGGGCGCCATGTACGCGGGCGTGCCCGCGATCGGGTGATCGAGGGTCGAACGAGAGTCGGCTTCGCGCCTGACCGACGCGATGCCGAAGTCGAGCAGCTTGGGCGTGATCCCGTTCGCGCTCGCCGCGAGGACGATGTTCTCCGGCTTGATGTCGTGATGGACGATGCCAGCCGCGTGCACAGCGGTCAGGCCCTCGAGGAGCGGCAGCATCAGTCTGACCGCCTCCTCAGCGACCATCTTGCCACCACGCACGATGCGGTCGGCGAGCGACTCACCCCGCACGAGCTCCATGACGACGTAGGGAGTTCCCTCGGCGGTCTCGCCGAAGTCGTGGACCTGGACGACGGCTGGGTGGTGGACGGCGGCAAGCGCGAGCGCCTCGCGTCGCAGTTGAGCGCGTTGCGCGTCCGTACGGGGACCTAAACTCATGTGAAGGACTTTGATCGCGACCTCACGGTCGAGTGCGATCTGCCGCGCCGCCCAGACGGCGCCCATCCCACCTTCGCCGAGGCGCTTTTCCAGCCTGTAGCGACCCTCGAGGACCACGCCCGGGGCAAAGCTCATGTCCGGCGACGCCATGACCGCTCAGTATAGTCGAGTCGAACGCGCCGGCACACGCTGCACAACCACGTCGGAGTACAAAACTCCGGGACTCGCCGTTAAGCGCCAGAAAGACCTCACGGCTGAAACGGCATGAGCTGCTTCGGTATTGGGCTCACCGTGACCGTCGTCTTCGCCGTCCGGTTGAAGGTGAACCCCATCCCTTGCGCGTTTTGACCCAAGTACACGTCATAGCGATTGTGTGGATTGGCCGCTGGACGTGAGTCGTACACGAATTGATATTCGTGCCACTGCGGGAAGCCACCGTTGGAGTTGTACGACCCGCCGCTGATGTTCATGACCCATTGCCACTTCTTGTTCACGTCCTGCCAAACCGCGACCAAGTTGCTCCTACCATTGCGATTGGCGAAGTTGTTGCCCGTGAACACAGATGGGAAGCCCACGACACCTGCAGGCTGTGCATTGTCTAGGAAGGTATAGACTTGGGCATTCCCCGGTAGACTGCCGCTCATCGTGCCGGCTTCGTTGGGATGGTTGCTTTGCCAGACAGCGACTGACGCGACACTGGCGACATTGGTGAGCGTCATGGTGGAGGTCGCGAACTCTCCATTGAGTCCTTGCACAGTGACCTTCATTCCCTCGAAGCTCTTGGCCGTGAGTGGTGGCACAGCGCAGGTCGGATCGTTGGCAGGGTCGCAGCACGCGATCGTCGCGCTAATGCCGTCTAGCTGGGGACCATTCAACGCCTTTATCTTGGGGTTCAAAGTCGTTGGATTCGCGTATTCGCCAGGTGTGCCGGAGGGCGCCGGCAGCCTGTCGAGGTAAAGCCACGGCGAGGTCCCCTCTTGCCACCATGATGTGGTGCCAAATACGAACTTGACGGTCTTGCCAGAGCAGGTGTTGCCGTTCACCGAATAATTGACGAGTTGCTGCGCGACGCAACCGCCAAAGTCCCAGCTCATGATGGTCTTGTTGTTCTGTCCCGCGACGCTGGTCACTGCATAACCCGGTATCGTGGAGAGGTCTCCATAAGGACAAGGCGCAGCGGACTGGGCTTGGAGGGTTTGCGGATCGATCCCCAGGATCGCGCCGCCGGTGAGCGGATCGTCGAGCTGGGCAGCCATGCGCACCACCGGCGATTGAACGGCCGCCAACGGTTGCACGCCTGTGTTCACGGCGGTGGAAATGGTGGGATGAAACAACGCAGGGTCGAGCGCGATTCCTACCGTCGAGTCTACGGTTTGACTGATGCCGCCAAACCAGACCTCATAGTGAAGGTGAGGGCCATAGAGCATTTGATCTCTCGACGTGTGCCCCGTCCGACCTACCTCTTTGCCCGCGACCGCTTGCATCGTGTAGCCGTCGCTCTCGCTCACGTAGCCAATGCAGTTCTTCTTCGATGTCGAGCTGCAGTCCCCGGTGGTGTATGCGCGGGTTGCCGTGTTGCCATTGATGAGGACGGGATCGCAGCCGAGCAATACATATCGCTTCTGGTCAGCAGGTCGGGGTGGACCCCAAGGTATCTGCTGACAGTCCAAGCTGTAGTTGCCGGCTTGAGGAGCAGTGACCACTCCGGAGCTTGGGAATGTGGGGCAGTTGATCGTGCATGTGTTGGAGCTGGCCGTGATTCGATCGCCGAGGCGCTTGCCTTGCCCGACGCCCATTTTCACGAAATCGTGGGTGACGTTGCTGACGTGGAAATACCTCACGTTGAACCCACTCGTCGCATCCCTGATGACAATCGCGTATTGCCCTTTGAAGTTGAGCGTCGCCTTGCCGCTGATGGCGGCGTTGAGGACCGTGTTGTCCGCAGATCCGAGATCGATCCCTTTGTGTTGACGATAGACGTCAGTCGGGGAGTTCGTACCCTTCTTCGATCGCAGAGAGCTGAAGGGACTCGTGGGCGCATCGGCAACCGGCAAGGTCATCGACGGCGCCTGCTTGGTCCACTCGACGGTCGCGTCCAAAGTCAGATGTGCGTCCGCGAGCACGCCTGCGTTCGATAGCTTGATCGTAGGGGTTCCCGACTTGATGTCCGCCGACGTTGCCCCAGTGACCAAAGCAGACGTGATGGCAAACGGATAAGCCTTCTTCCAGATGCCCATGATGATTCCACCCGAGCCCGTGTGGTGGAAGGCGATGGCGTCGAGATCGGCGCGCAACACGCTCGTGTTGTTGTTCGTCACGACGGAAGCGCGAGTCGAGAACGGCGGCGCCTCGGGGTCGGGGTCTTCCCCCTCGTAGACGTCCAGCATCGCCAATTGTCCGTCGAGCGCTTGCGCGGTCACGGGCGAAATGGGCACTTCCAAAACCATGGCGCCTTTGAGCTCGGTGTTGTCGGTGTCCGTATGCACCCGAAATACTGGTGTGATCAAATTGCTGCCGTCCGCGTAAATCACGGAAGACTGGTAGCTCGCAAAGGTCACGTTGCCGGTGATCGTGCCACCGGGAATGATCAAGCGAGGGCCAGACGGCAACGCGATGAGTGTGTCTGTCGCGCCGGCGATGGCAGACAGACTCTCGACAGGAGGCGGCGTGCGAACGAACGTGGACGCGGGCCGCGCGTTCGGGGCTGCGACCTCCATCATGATGAAGGCAGTGGGTGAGGACGGCACGGTGAAAGGCGCGTGAAGGATGCTGGGATCTTTCGTGTCTGGAGTCCACTTGACGGGGACGACGACGTCGTTGGCAAAGAGGGTTGGACCGACGGCGAGCCCCCCAGTCTCGACCACGAGGTCGATCGTGTTTCCTGTAGCGAAGATCTCACCTGGAAGAGGTGCATCGATCTGCAGCAGCGCGAACGTGCTGACGTCGGGATCGACGACTGGAGGCAATGTCGGCACGCTGTCGGACGAGCACGCGCCAATCGACCCCACGAGTGCAACAGCGACAACACGACACGCGCCGGCGAGGGCAGGCAAGCGGGGTTTCATCCAGCGCAACGACTCGAAGTAGGCCATAAAAACAGGCTATCAACTCGCTAGGCAGCGTCAACGTGTCGTCACGTGACAAGAAAAGCGCAGGCGCGGTCAGTGCTTGGCCCAGAGGCAGATTTGCTCGTTCGCGCAACCGCCCGGTTCGCACGTGCCGAAGAGGAATCCGCAGGTGGCGATGGGCTCTACACGAAACGCCGCAGACGGTGGGATGATGGTGCTCACGGCGTAGGGTTGAGACAGCGACGTGCGTGCCAGGATGGTGGTCGAGAAGCCTTGAGAGACGAACAAGGTCATTCGATCGGCGGAGACTCCCGTCACGCCGCTATAGTTTTGGATGATCGCGGGCATCATCACGCCGGCGTTGAACGGCACACTCGTCTGCAATCGCGTGGCCTCATACACCCCGTTCAACATCGTGTTCTGCGCGTTGACGACGGTGTAATAAAACGCCAGCCCGTCGCCGCTGATCGCGGGAAGCGTGAGGAACCCGGCTTGTGGAACGCTCGCGTTGATGGTGTTGAACGCGCCCGCCGCCGCCACGCCAAAGTCGACTGCTCCCACAGCCGAGCGTTTGGACTCGAGGAACATCTGGTTGTTCGTGCTGACGCCGATGATCGTGAGACCGTCTGAAGAGAGCGTCATCGATTGCTGCTGGCGGAGCATTCCTTGGAGCGCTGGGAAGGCGCCGATCGCCGCAAGCGCATAGTTGGGCGGCGTGGGTAGATTCACAGTCGTCGCGTCTGCGATGTAGAGCGGCGTGGTGTTGCCAAGGCAGCTGCTGGCGGCCCGAAGAAACAGCACGCTCCCGCCGTTCCCCGACACGCCGAACAACGCCGCTTGCGTGCCATTCACGTTCAATGCGGGGAGCACCACTCCCTTGCCGCTGTAGTCACCGCTGCAGAGCGGCGCGGTGCAAACGTTGTCGATGCACGCGGACGCTGCACCCATGCAGACGCCGCAGATGTTGACCGTACGCGACACTCCGCAGTTGTCGTTGGCCGTCACCGACTCGCACGATTTGCCGAGGCGCGCACAAAACGCGGCATCACTCTCTGACATGCACGGCCCATCGGGCGGACGCGGCGAGACGTCGCTGGTGTCTGGGCCGCTGGAGTCCATCCCAGGGCTTTTGCCGCCATCGGTCGCATGAAGATCGTCGAGCGACGTGAGGAGCGAGCACCCCACCATCGTGGAAACGCCAATGAAGGCGAAGGCGAGAAGTGAGGACGCAGTGCGCATGGGGTCCTCGAATAGACTCGTTTTCGAGAGTCAACGCAATGAGCACAGAGAGCGCGCGAACTTGCGTGTTACCGCTTGAACGCGTTTGACGGCAAAAGGACCAGGGCACATGACGGCTGACGAAGCGAAACGAGCAGAAGGCGCGCAAGCACCAGACGGATTCCTCAATAAGGTTCCTCAGGCGACTGTCTTCTTCTGGGTCATCAAGGTGCTCTGCACGACTGTCGGCGAGACGGCCTCCGACTTTTTGAACGTCAACATGGGTCTCGGTCTGAAGGGGACTTCGCTTGCGGCGGGCGCTTGTCTCGCGATCGTGCTCTTTTTGCAGTTCAGGGTGAAGAGGTATTCGCCACCCATCTACTGGCTCGCGGTCGTGCTCATCAGCGTATTCGGCACGTTGATGACCGACATTCTGACCGACAGTCTCCACTTCCCACTCGAGGCGAGCACGCTCGTATTCAGTGTTGCCTTGGGTCTTACCTTCGCCGCTTGGTACGCGAAGGAAGGTACGCTTTCGATTCACTCCATCGTCACCTCACGGCGCGAGGTCTTCTACTGGTTGGCCATCCTCTTTACCTTCGCCCTGGGCACCGCCACGGGCGATCTGATGGCAGAGAAGCTTGGTCTTGGCTACCTCCTGACGGGGGTCATCGTCCTTGGTGTCATTGCCGCGGCGGGGAGCGCGTGGCGACTCGGGCTCGACGGCGTCCTCGCGTTTTGGATCGCCTACATCTTGACCCGTCCGCTCGGCGCGTCGCTCGGTGACTACCTCTCGCAGTCGGGAACCAACGGTGGTCTTGGACTTGGTGCGACCATGACCAGCGCCGTATTTCTCGTTGCGATTCTGCTTGTCGTCATTTACTTGGCCAGGACCCGCCGCGACGCCATCGTCGCGCCTATACCAGACCCGACGACGACACCCACGCGGAGCGCGGTTCGGCAGGTCATTGTGGTCGTCGCGCTTTTGCCGATCGTGGCTGGGACAGCGTACTACCTGCGCAGTTCGCAACTCCAGCGAAGAGCAGCCGCCGCGGTTTCGCCAGACGCGCCGCTCGGAGATTTGTCTGCCTTCAGGACCATCACCCAGGACCTGGTGAACCTCGTACACTCGGGTGATCTCGCCGGCGCAAAGTCGAGGGCCAAGGATCTGGAGACCGCGTGGGATGATGCACAAGGTCAGATGCAGTCGATGAATCCAGACAAGTGGACGATCATGGACTCTGCAATCGACAAGGTATTGAAGAAGCTTCGTGCTTCACCACAGGACGCGTTGCAGTGCAGCGGGGCTCTGGACGCCCTCATGATGGTGATCGACTCTCTCAATCACCACAAGTAGCTCACGTATCAAGCAGTCGCGTTTCGTGTCGTTCGCGAGATGGGAAGGTTTGCTCAACCCTTTTGGCACTGCTTGCCGCTGCCCTGAGGGCCTACGGCTTTGCACTTGTTGCCGGGTCCGCACTCGCCATCAGACTTGCACTCTTTGTCGCATTTGTCGGCTTCGCTAACAGACGGCGACCAACCATCGGGGCAGTCGCCTCCCTTGGGCGCCGCCACACCCACAGTCTGAACGGCCGCGCGCGGCTCGTTGTCCTTGTCGTATTGGCAGACGACGGCGCCTTGCACGTCCTGCCCGTCGTCGTCGGTACCCATGAAGGGCGCGCAGCGCTCTTTCGGATCGGGACAGTCGTTGTCGCCCATGCACTGGCGCGCGCACCGCTTGTTCAACATGAGTCCGTGACAGGTGTTGGTAGGCTTCGCCTTGACCACAACCGTCGCGCTCGGCGCAGGCGCTTCGCTCGCGGAAGCCGCGGGTGCGGAGGACGCGACGGGCGCCGTCTCGGTGGCCACTACGGGCGCCGACGCCGCAGCCGGCGTGGGGGCGTCTGGCTTGCTCTTGCAGGCCAGCGTAACTGCGAACAACATCACACCGGAGACCGCCACGCTCACTCGTTCGTTCATGACCCTCCACTTTATCGCTTCCCGCATGGTGAGGTCTACGATTTGATTGAGCGCGCGGGTTACTGATGGACCGAGTCTGGCCGAACACCTTCCACTTGACAGGAGGGACCGCGACGGACACGGGGACGGGGCTTGTAAGAATCGTCACGCCTAGGCAAAACTGGAAGCGTATGAACGCGCACGAACCATCGCTCGAATTGCGTCGCAGTTGCGTCGCGTGCGCTTGCGGCTCACTTGGCTTCGACCTATAGCGTGAGGCGATGTTGCTGCCGCCACGTCGAGATGACTTGCTCTAGTGCCGAGTAGTCTACCCATCCATGGGAAGGTACTTACCTTCCTCAAGAAGTTCGGGACGGACGGGATGTCGTTTCTCGCTCTCGAATCCGGGATGAAACACTGGTTCGATGAACCGCCACCCAAGGGTACAGGTGCTTGCGTCGCCTATGTCGAGGTTGGGCGCGCATGGATCGCGGCGGCTGGACCGCTCGCCGAGCGCACCGACCAGCTGCGAGCCGCCGAGCGGTTCGTGCAGGCCGCGCGTGACGCTGGAAAACACGCCTCCTTCTTCGGTACCGAGTCACTGATCGGAGGGGGCTTCAAGCGACTCTTGATCGGCGAGCAGCCTATTTTTCATCCTCGAGAATGGCTGGACGACCTTCCTCGACGAGGACGCTTGCGAGAGCAATTGCGGCGAGTACGCGCGAAGGGCATCGTTGTTCGGCGCGTTTCGGAAAGCGAACTGACGACCGACTCTCCCCTCCGGCAACACATCGAGGAACTGGCCCGTACTTGGCTGAGCTCTCGCCACATGGAGCCGCTGGGTTTTCTTGCGGCGCTCGAGCTCTTCCACCAGCCCGCAGAGCATCGCTACTTCGTCGCAGAACAAAAAGGGAGCCCTGTCGCCTTCCTGTCTGCGGTTCCTATCTACCGACAGAGTGCATGGCTCGTGGAGGATGTCGTTCGGAGACCGGCGGCACCAAACGGAACCACCGAAGCACTCCTGTATGCGCTGATGCAAGACGTACGAGATGCGAGCTTCGTCACTCTCGGTCTTACCCCGCTCAGCGGAGACATCGTGTGGCCGTTGCGACTCGCGCGACTCGCATCACGACCGCTATTCGACTTTGCAGGGCTGCGTATGTTCCGCGCGCGGCTACATCCACAGTCCTGGCAACCCGTCACGCTCGTCTATCCGCGGGAGCAGTCGGCAGTCGGAGCTCTCGTCTCAGCATTGCGCGCGTTTGGGAAAGGCTCGCTGACTCGCTTTGGCGTGCGCTCGATCGTGACACATCCGAGCGGTCCCCCGTGGCTGCTTGCTCTTCCGCTCGTGCCGTGGACGATCGGACTCGCGCTGCTCGCGCTGTTTGGTCGGCCCTCGGTGTTGGGCTTTGCATTTGGACCGCGCTGCGCTTGGGTCGCGTTCGACGCGATCTTGACCGTCGTCCTCTATCGAGCAGCGATGCGACCGCAAACGCGCGTGCTTCTGTTCACGACACTTCTTGCATGCGGGGACGCAGCGCTGTCAATCCTCCACATCGCTACGGTTGGTTTCGGTACGGCACACGTCGAGCAGGTGATGAGAAGCTTGGCCATCGCCGCACCATCCGTCGGCGCGGTGGTCCTCGCGTGGGCAACCCTTCGCGCGGTCCAGTCGACCTCGACTGCTTGATCCTTCCCGTCGCCGTCCCCGGTCGCCGTCGCCGCACCCGTCGCCGTCCCCGCACCTGTTCCCGTCCCCGTTCCCGTCTTCCGTCCTTCCCATTCGCGATCGCTAAGTCACACTACCCGCGCGACTCGGGTACCGGCTCTCGCATCGTCACGAACTCTTCGGCTGCGGTCGGGTGGATGCCCACGGTCGCGTCGAACTGAGCCTTCGTCGCGCCGCATTTGAGCGCGATCGCGAGACCCTGGATGATCTCGGGCGCGTCGGCGCCGACCATGTGAGCGCCGAGGACGCGGTTGGTTGCGCGGTCCACCACCAGCTTCATCATGGCTTGTTCGTCGCGTCTGGAGAGTGTGTGCTTCATGGGCCGGAAGCGTGAGCAATAGACGTCGATCGGTGAACCTTTCGTGCGTGCTTCGGCCTCGGTGAGACCCACAGTTGCGCACGGAGGCTGGGAGAAGACTGCCGAAGGGACGTTGTCGCGATCCATGCGCATCTTGTTGTCGTGGAAGGTCGTCTCGGCGAATGCGCGACCTTCAGCGATGGCGACCGGAGTAAGGTTCATGCGATCGGTCACGTCGCCGATGGCATGGATTGTCGCTACTGATGTGTGCGAGTCATCGTCGACCACGATCGCGCCGCTTTCGTCTGTCTTCACGCCCACGTCATCGAGGCCGAGGCTCTTGGTGTTGGGTGATCTTCCTGTCGCGAAGAGTACGGTGTCGGCTTCGAGGAGCTCACTGCCGAGGTTGACACTGATCGTGCCATCGGACTCTTTCTCCAGGCTGCGCACGCGCGTCTCGCAGCGAACGTCCACGCCGCGCTTGCGCATCTGCTCGCTCAGTGTGGCGCGCAGATCCTGATCGAAGCCGCGCAGGACAGCGTCTCCCCGCACCAGCACCGTTACGTCAGCACCCGCAGCGTTGAAGATTCCCGCGAACTCGACAGCGATGTAGCCGCCACCCACGATGACGACGCGCTTGGGAAGACTGGGAAGGTCGAGCGCCTCATTCGAAGTGATGCCGTGCTCGACGCCTGGGATTTCGGGGAGCACAGGCCAGCCTCCTGTCGCAATCAGGATGTGCCGCGCAGTGTGGCGTTTTCCGAGGACCTCGACTGTGTGCGCGTCCACGAGTCTCGCGCTGCCCTCGAAGATCTTCACGCCCGAGTCGTGCAGCATGCGCACGTAGATCGCATTGAGTCGGTCGAGTTCCTTGTTCTTTGCTTGAATGAGTCTTCCCCAGTCGAGAGTCAGCTCGCCCACGGTCCAGCCAAAGCCGCGCGCGTCCTCCATCTCCTCGCGAAAATGCGAGCCGTAGACGAGCAGCTTTTTCGGAACGCAGCCGCGCAAAACGCACGTCCCGCCGACGCGAGTGCCCTCAGCGATGGCGACGCGTGCACCGTAAGAGCCCGCGCGTCGCGAAGCGGCCACTCCACCAGAGCCGGCGCCGATCGTGAAGAGGTCAAAATCATAGGTCATGGATGTGCGGAGCACCTTATGGATACGCATGGCGCGGGGCAAGAGGACGATCAGAAGTCATCCGCGAGATCGAGGCGTACACTCATGCCATGCGCCCTTGCTCGATCGCTCCTGCACTCGTGGCCGCTCTCGCGCTCATCGCCGCGCCGGGCGCAGCGGGGACGGGAGCGGGGACAGGGACGGGAGCGGGGCAGGGACGGGAGCGGGAACGGCGAGCGGGGACGGGGAGCGGGGACGGGGAAGTCATCCCCACCAGTACGACAGTTTGATCATGAACACGTCGATCGCCGGCGCTCGACCCAGGCCGCCGAACCCGAGGACTGCGCTCTCTGTTGGCGAAAGCACCACGTTTGGAGCCTGGGCGCGCGTGTACACCAAGTACAATGTCGAGCCCAGGCGGTACTCCCAGCGACCCACGACATTGATGTTCATCGCAGCCTGCACGAAGTCCGGATTGGAAGGAGGCGCCTGTTGATAGGGGCGAAGCTCACTGAGATGAATGGCGGGGCGCGCGCCCAACGGATCGGAGCTGAACGACGAGAACTCCGAGTAGTGTCCCGACGCGAGGAAGATTTGCGCGAACGCCTGAAGTGATATTCGCGGCGTGAATGTATAGATTGCGCGCAAGGTCGAACCCAGGCTCGACGCGCCCAGCCTTCCGAACAGAACTTGCCCAGAGGCTGGGCCGGGCCCGATGTAGCGTGGCTCTCCGAACGCTGCGTCGTAGGTCGGTCCGATCTCGAGATCCAGCTGCGGCAGGACACGGAAGACGACGCGAATGTTTCCCTCGGCGTAGTAGCCATTGAACAGAACTTGGGTTTGCGTCTCGGCCTCGAAGCTCACACGTTTGGTCGTGTCGCTCTTGAGCTCGAGTTCGAAGCCGACCAACCCCGCGCGCTCGAGGGCCGTCCCGTCGCCCACGGCGCGATCGTCGAACCTACGTCCGCGATAGTGGACCTCGCTGAAGATCTCCCACTTGTTCTTCAGTTTGCCCGACAGGTTGAGTTGATACCCGCTCCCGAGATCTTGGCCCGTCGTGGTGAGGCGTCCGAAATACTCGAAGCGCGCGTGCGTCTCGCGGAAGATCCACCATCGTTCGAGCTCGCGGTATTCGACATCGGCACGCCAGCGAATGTTGTTCGCGCGTCGGTCGAATCCGAGGTCGTTCACGTCGAGCTTGGTGCTGTTGTACTCGCCGCGCAGGTCACCAACGAAGTGCCTGCCGCCTTCCTTGTTCACGTTCGCGACGACGCCAAATCCCGCGTCACCCGGGCGAATGACGGTGCCATCGAGCACGCGTCGTGGCGCGCCGTTTTGCAACTGCGACACGACCGCCTGTCCCTCCGTGACCCAGTCTCCGCCACGCGAACGCCATCTCCAGTCGAGCGCGCCAACCACCGCATCGTTGAAGCACCGCGTGTAGCGAGGCACGAGCGCGCCGTTCGGACAGAGTTGTGCGGGCCCGCCAGCGGTCGCCGATCCATTCTCTGGATATCCTGTCGTGCTCTCACTGTGAGTCACGGCGGTCGTCATGATGCCAACATGCGCGTTGTCTCCCAGGTCGCGTTTGAGGCGGAAGACGTGAAACGCACTCATTGGATCGGCGAGTCGCTGCACGCGCGAACCATTTCCGAGCTGAACACCTACGTCGTTCTCGGCGGTGAGAGCCTGCATGGCGCCGAAGGTCCACTTGGGAGCGATGCGCCCAGTCAACTTGCTCGCGCCGAGGATGGTGGCCGTCGTGGGCACCTCGAGAGACTGCTCGCCAAACGCTGGATCAGTGCGCAACGCAGGTGGCCGCGCGACTCGACCAATGCGCCGCGTGTAGACGAGCTCGACAGGAGTCTGGAAAAGATCA